>JAEUTR010000516.1 GCA_016787365.1 Bacteroidia bacterium | reverse complement strand
GGGCGAAGTAGATATTGAAAGACAAGCGCCCAATGTTGCTCGCATGAAATTATTAGGAGCTACCGTTGTTCCTGCTTTATCAGGAAGTAAAACCCTAAAAGATGCAACGAACGAAGCCATTAGAGATTGGATTAATAATACAGAAACAACTCATTACATTATAGGTTCTGTGGTTGGTCCACACCCCTACCCAGATATGGTAGCTCGTTTTCAATCAGTCATTAGTCATGAAATGAAAAGCCAATTATTGCAGCAAGTGGGAAAAGAAAATCCGGATTATGTGATTGCTTGTGTTGGTGGAGGAAGCAACGCAGCCGGTGCATTTTATCATTACCTAAATAACGAAGACGTACAATTAATCGGAGTTGAAGCATCAGGAAAAGGAATTGACACAGGCCATACCGCTGCTACATTAACAATAGGTAAACCGGGAATTATTCACGGAAGTAAAACCTATTTAATGCAAAATGATGACGGACAAATTACAGAACCTTATAGTATTTCTGCAGGTTTAGATTATCCGGGTATTGGTCCAATTCATTCGTTTTTACATGATGTGAAACGCGCACTATATATGCATGTAACTGATGCAGAAGCTATGGATGCTGTTATTAACTTAACTCAAAAAGAAGGTATTATTCCAGCTTTAGAAAGTGCACATGCTTTAGCCGCATTAAGCAAATTAAATTTCAAAACAACAGATACGGTTGTGGTGAACCTTTCTGGCAGAGGCGATAAAGACTTAACCACATATATAAACTATTTAAAAGACAACGATGATGCAAAATAGAATTGATACTTTATTTGAGAGAAAAGAAAAAAATATTCTCTCCATATTTTTAACAGCAGGTTATCCAAATTTAAATGATACACTTTCCATTATTAAAATTTTAGATACAACAGACGTGGATTTATTAGAAATAGGAATTCCTTTTTCTGACCCTATTGCTGATGGGCCTATTATTCAACAAAGTAGTATGACTGCTTTAAATAATGGTATGACTCTGAAAGTTTTATTTGAGCAATTAAAAACCTTACGAACAGTTACACAATTACCCATCTTATTAATGGGTTATTTAAACTCTGTGATGCAATATGGTGTAGAAGCATTTTATGAGTCTTGTCATGCAGCTGGAATTGATGGTGTGATTTTACCAGATTTACCTTTAGATGAATTTGATAAAATTCACAAGCCTTTAGCAGAAAAATATAATATCAAAAATGCTTTGATTATTAGTCCTGAAACACCTGTAAAACGAATAGAATTGATTGATATTAAAAGTACAGGTTTCTTGTATTTAGTTTCTTCTAATTCAACAACTGGAAATTTCAAAACAACAACAGACAATTTATTTGGGCCATTAAAAGCAATAACCTCTTTACCATTAAAAAATAAAATCTTAATTGGTTTTGGCATTAAAGGTCAGAAAGAATTTTCGGAAGCTTGTCAATTAGCCAATGGAGCAATTATTGGATCTTCCTTTGTCCAGCTAATTTCCAAGTCCACCAATTTACAAAAAGACATTCCTGAATTTATTTCAAACGTAGTTAACATAAAACCAATGGCACGCTGATGTCGCTGATTTATTATGATAAAAGCTGATTAAAAAATCATATTTAATCATAGCCATCTGTGTTATCTGCGTTCTATAAAATCACTAATAATTTAAAACATAAATCATGATTATTCAACTATATAAAACTATAAACCCTGAAGACTTACAGTCTATTTTCAATACGTTGGAAAGTAATCAATATTCTGTAACACAAGTTAAAACACAATTCGAAAATTATTTAGTTTGCATCGGCAAACATGATGTTGATATACGAATCATTGGACATTTAAAAGGTGTAAAAGATATTCATCGAGTCTCTGATAATTATAAACTAGTAAGTCGTAAATGGAAAACTGAAAACACAAAAATTAATTTAGGAGATGATGTGATTATTGGAAATGGTAATCCAAGTCTCATGGCTGGACCATGTTCTATTGAAAGCGAAGAACAAGTTTCTAAAATAGTCTCACACCTTGTGAAAAACAATATTAAAATTATGAGAGGTGGTGCTTATAAACCAAGAAGTTCTCCTTATGCATTTAGAGGTTTAGGAATTGATGGTTTAAAAATGATGCACGAACAATGCAAACCCTATAATATCAAAATCATTACAGAAGTGATGCAAGCATCTCAGATACAAGACATGATACAATATGTTGATGTTTTTCAGGTAGGAGCAAGAAATTCTCAAAATTATAATTTACTGGACGCATTAGGAGAAATTGATAAACCTGTGATGATTAAAAGAGGAATTAGTGGGACTATTGAAGAGTTATTGAATTCGGCAGAATATATTTTCAGCAAAGGAAATGAGAAACTATTGTTATGCGAAAGAGGCATTCGAACTTTTGAAACGATATATAGAAACACATTCGACATCAATGCGATTCAAATTTTAAAAGATAAATCTCATTTACCAGTTATTGCAGACCCATCTCACGGAATTGGAATCAGAGAATACGTGCCTAAATTAGCATTAGCCTCATTAATGGCTGGGGCAGATGGTATTATTTATGAAGTTCACGAAAAACCAGAAGAGGCATTATCCGATGGTCAACAAACCCTTAACTTTATTGAATCAGAAAAATTAGTCCAAAAAACACAACTCATAAAAGCCTTATTATAAGGCTTTTATTCCTCCACTTTTAGTTAATTTTTTATCAAATATTATATATTGTAAATCGGTATAAAATCCTAAATTTGCTATCAATTAAAAAAATAATGAAAGCAATTTATATTTTAACCATTTCTGTTTTAATTTTCTTAGGTTCATGCAAAGAACACAGTACCGAAATTTCTACAAATGATGTGATGAATACTCAATCGGCAGAGGGCAGTTCCAATGCTGATATACCGGATATTAAATTTGAAGAAGAAACGCACGATTTTGGAAGAATTACTCAAGGAGAAAAAGTAGCTTATGCTTTTAAGTTTAAAAATACTGGAGGCGCAAATTTAATTATTTCATCCGCCAGTGGTAGTTGTGGGTGTACAGTGCCAGAATATCCTAAAAAACCAATTTTGCCAGGCGAAAGTGCGGTTATAAATGTTGTATTTTCAAGTGAGGGCAAATCAGGAATTGTTGAAAAATCAGTAACTCTGGTTACAAACTGCGAACCGAGTACAAAAATCATTTATATCAAAGCAAATATTATTGTACCTACAAGTGCAAATCCCAGCGAATTACCAACAGCACACTAAATTCAAATTAAAAAATAACATAAACATCTAACAACAAACAAAAACATGAACAACTTAGTAATTTTAATGGGCGGAGGAGCTCAAGGAGGAAATCCAATAACACAAATAGTACCATTAGTTTTAATCGTGGTAGTATTTTATTTCTTTATGATTCGTCCTCAAATGAAAAAAGCAAAAGAAACAAAAAAATATATTGAAGCGTTAAAAGTAAATGATAAAATACTAACCATTGGTGGTATATATGGAACTATCAGCAAAATGAATGACGATGGAACAATTATTATTGCAGTAGAAGACGGATCGAAAATGAAAATTTCAAAAAATGCCGTTTCTCAGGATGCAACATCAACTTTAAATCAAACCGTTTAATCAATGAGGTCGTCAAATGCCATCACGCGCATTAGGCGTTTGTTATTAAGCAAAAAAGTTGGTACTTTTTTAATTTGTTTAGGTATTGCATCACTCCTTTGGGTGGTGCATACCTTAAACAGAAACTACAAATACACTATCAGTGTTCCAGTAAAATTTTTAAACCTTCCAACAAATAAATTAATTGTTGGGGAACTTCCAGAATCATTAGATGTAGAAATAAAAACAAGCGGTTTAAAACTTATTTTTATTTCCCTTAAAAAAAACATTAACGAAATCGTTGTCGATTTTAATTTACTTAAAAACAACGAAAAATCACAGGCTTATTCTATTAGAAATGGAAATTTTAATTTACAAAATGCCATAAATTTTGACGTTGAAATTATCAAAATCCGTCCCGATACTTTATTTTTCTCAATAAATAAAGGCAATTCAAAGTTGCTTCCAGTTAAAGCTAATTTAAAAGCAAGCTGTTTGCCGGGTTACTCAATCGTCTCGAAGCCAATGATTACTCCTGCATATGTAACAGTAACCGGCGATAGTATGGATTTAAAAAGAATGGATACGATTTACACCTACTTTTTAAATTTAAAAGATGTTCATGAAAATTTCAGTTCTGCAATTCCTTTAAAAAAACCATTCAGTTCTGTCAATTATAATGTAAAAGATGTACAGTTAAGTTTTAATGTAGATAAACTAATTGAATCTAAAGTTCAGATTCCTGTTCAGATTTTAAATAATCCGGAAAATCAAACCATAAAATTATTACCAGGATTTGTAACTATAAAATATTTAGTTACAATGAAGGATTATGAAAATATTTCGGCAAATTCATTTAAAGCAATTGTAAATTATGATTTTATTAAAGAAAAAAGAAAATTATTGCCCGTAGAAATTATCAGAGCACCTTCTGAAATCAAAATATTAAAAACAGAACC
>JAEUTR010000492.1 GCA_016787365.1 Bacteroidia bacterium | reverse complement strand
AAATATTTCTGCTTTTTTAGTTGGTGCGCGCTACTATCAAGGTCAAACTATTCGTAAACAAGGGTTAGGCGACACGACTTCAAAAGCACACTTTGATTATTTAAACCCAAAAAATTTAGAACATAGTAGCTATACCTTTCCAAGTAAAAATATTGCCGTTTTTTCAGAGAATATTTTTCAGCTTACCAATAAATTAAGTTTAACTCCGGGCATTCGTTTCGAATATATTTCGACTTCAGCAAATGGTTATTATAAAGAAACTAATAAAGATTTAGCAGGAAATATTATTTTAGATTTAACTCGTTATGAAGAAAGAAATAGTAATCGACAATTTATACTGGGTGGTTTAGGCTTATTATATAAGCCTATTAGTAAACTGGAATTATATGCAAACTTTAGTCAAAATTACCGTTCCATAAATTTCAATGATATGCGTGTAGTAAATCCAAATTTTAGAGTAGATCCTGATTTAAAGGATGAAACCGGTTATACGGCTGATGGAGGTTTTAGAATAACGATCAAAGACTTGTTGTATATTGATTTTAGTTTGTATTATTTACAATACAACGATAGAATTGGAACGGTGTTAAAAGAAGATGAATCCACCTATGTTCTTTATAGATATCGTACTAATATATCTGATAGCAGAAACATGGGAGCAGAATGTTTTGCAGAACTAGATTTAATAAAACTATTCAAAAAACAGGCAAAACATCAATTAAGCTACTTCATAAATGCTTCATATACAGATGCACGATATATAAGCAGTCAACAAAGTGGGTTTAACAATAAACTAGTTGAATTAGTCCCTACCAGTATTTTACGAAGTGGGTTAACGTACAAGTATAAAAAATTCAGCACCACAGTTCAGGGTTCTTATACCGGCGAGCAATTTGCCGATGCCAGTAATTCGAAGTTTAGTACTAATGCCATCACAGGAATTATTCCCGCTTACACCATTTGTGATTTTTCGGCACAGTACACTTTTAAAATGATAAATCTATCGGCTGGCGTAAATAATTTTACAAACGAAATTTATTTTACCCGCCGTGCCGAAGGATATCCTGGTCCAGGGATTTTACCTTCCGATCCAATAAATTTTTACATAACACTTCAGGTTAAATTATAGTATTGATTTTCTTTTAAAAAATTAATATTCAATTTACATATAACTCAAATGTAAATTTAAATCAAACTTATTTTCTATTTTTTTCATGTTGTGTTAATACACTTATGTATAATTTTTAATTAAAGCATAAAATAGCTGATACATATTATTGTGATTAGCTAAATAATTTTACCTCGAACAAAAACTATGAAAAAACAATGAAAACAAAAATTAACGTAACCCTTTTAATCTTATTTTTTGTGATGAGTGCATTTATTGCAAAATCACAAGTATTAGTTCCTTTTGGAAGCACATGGAAATATTTAGATGATGGGACTGACCAAAACACGCTATGGAAAGATGTTGCATTTGATGATGCTGCATGGAATTCCGGAACAGGTGAATTTGGATATGCCATTGGAACCGTTTCAACTACAATTAATTTTGGAGTTGACCCAAATAATAAATTCACAACTACCTATTTCAGGAAAAATTTCACTATCGCTGATATAAATAGTTTAGAATATATTAAACTAACTATCAAAAGAGATGATGGTGCTGTAATTTATGTTAACGGTGCAGAGGTACTAAGATCAAATATGCCAGCAGGTACTATAACTTATACCACATTTTCTTCATCTAATAATCAGGCAACAGAAGTTAGGCTAATACCTAAATCTGCATTTGTTCAAGGAAA
>JAEUTR010000487.1 GCA_016787365.1 Bacteroidia bacterium | reverse complement strand
TTATCTTCCAATCAATATCAGGCATTTGAACTTTAATAACTTTTATATCGTCAAAATAATATTCACAAGCTTGCTTTGACACTAAGTAAACAGTTACCTGATGCCCTCTTTGCAAAAGGAATTTAGCCAGTTTATAAGTATAATTAGCTAATCCTCCATCAAAATTATTTTCTGACACAAATTCAGTTGTAACTATTGCAATGTTCATTTAATTTATTAGAAATATGATTCCAATCGTTTCACAACACTTCTGCTTGAAAAATGTTTCATTACAAATTCTCTTGATTTCAAGCCCTTTTCAATTCGAAATTGTTCATTAAAAACTAATTTCTCTAACCATTCACTAACCTCTTCGGGAGTTTTCGCATTACATATCTGTGTTTTTTCTCCCAATATATTTTCATATATCTCAGACCGAGCATTGGCAATAAGTGGGCGGCCAATAGCCATTGCATCCAAACCACCCATTGAAACAACGCTTTGAGCAAATTGATCACACACTATGTCTGCATTGATATATTCCTGATAAACTTCTGACTGAGTCAACTCATTTTTCCATGTCACAAAATGATCAATTCCTTCCTGTTTCAATAAACTAATTGTTTCATTTATATCATTTCCTTTTTTTACAAAAACAACATTTAAAGGTATTTTATGCTTGCGATAAAAAAGACCAAGACCCTTAATCATGATGTCATTACCTTTCATGTCAAGTTGTGAAAAATCAACTCTCTCAATTGCTTTATGCAGCACCCAATTAAATCTAGCCACATTAAAAACTCTTATGATTTTGTTCTTACATGGTGGAATATAGTTTGTTAAAGATTCATCAACCATTAATCCTAACACTCGTTTCTTTATATTCGCATCTATTTCTTTAAGTAAGGCATCACCATCTTTAATTAAACCCAGAGGTGCATATATATAACAAACAGAGTTTTTTATTGAATTTTGCTGTTTCTCAATTTCCGAATATAACCAGCTTTTATAACACAACAAATAAAATACGTTGTAAATATAATTGCGCGGCATAAACCAACTTTTATCGTTTATAATCTTTAAGCCAAAAATTTTATAAAATACCCTAAAAACTCTAAATAGTCGAGCATGTTTTTTTAAAAAAAAAGATTCTTCAGAACCAATCGTCAATTTACCCATTTGCTCTAATTGATTCAAATACAATTCCATTAACGACTCAGCATATTTGTAGTCAGCCAGATTTGTTAAATCTGACCCTGTTAAAATACTTACGTGTTTTTTATTAAAAAACTTATCAAATCTAATACTAAAGCCATTTAAAAAAATCACATCACAATTTTCAAACTTCTTTTTTATTACATCAAGCTTATCAACGGATATGGGATTGCTTACAGAGAATAAATCAAAAGGGCTAACATCAGTTATCCAATCTGGATAATTATTGAGGTAATCAGGATATCTAAATTCAGGTCTATTCAATTTGTTAGATGAATCCACTATGAACTCAATTTCATAGCCTTTACACTTAAATGCCAGAGCAATCATAAAAGGATAATTATTTGTGTTTCCCCAAAAACCTATTGTTTTCAATGCAATATCAATTTTTAAAGTAATTTATTATTAAGGAACAAATAACATCTACGTATTTATTAGATAATGAAAAATAAAAAGGCAATCTTACTAAACCGTCTGAATAAAAATCAGACTCAGGCAATTCTCTATGATCTCGCTGATTTTTATAATACTCACTTTTATGTAAACTTAGGTAATGAAAAACTGAGTATATATTTTCGGATTTTAAATAATCAATCAATTTTGTTCTTGCCTCAATTGAATTACAGACTAAATAAAACATATGTGCATTATTTGTAGCAAAATCAGGTATATAAGGCAACTGAATTCCTTTTTCTTCTAACGGTTTTAATGCCTCATAATATTGATTCCAAATTTGTTTTCTCCGTGTTTGAATCTTATCTAAATTTTCGAGCTGAGCATATAAAAAAGCTGCAATAATGTCTGAAGGCAAAAAGGAAGAGCCAATATCAACCCAACCGTATTTGTCAACCTCACCTCTGAAAAATTGTGAGCGATTAGTGCCTTTCTCCCTGATAATTTCTGATCTCTCAATGAATTGTTCATCGTTAATAACCAACATACCACCTTCACCCGAAATAATATTTTTTGTTTCATGAAATGAAAAAGCTGCTAAATGGCCAATGCTGCCAAGAGGCTTGCCCTTATAAAATGAGTCAATGGCTTGTGCAGCATCTTCCACTACAAATAAATTATATTTATCCGCCAGTGTCATAATTGGATCCATATCGCACGCAATGCCTGCATAATGTACAGGTAATATTACTTTTGTATTTTTGGTAATTAATTGCTCAATTTTATTGACGTCCATATTTGGATTTTGGGTGCCACTATCGACAAATACAATTTTTGCACCACGTAACACAAAAGCATTTACGGTTGACACAAAAGTGTATGACGGCGCTATGACCTCGTCACCGGGTTGTATATTTAGTAATATGGCAGCCATTTCCAAAGCATCAGTGCAAGAAGTGGTTAACAATACTTTTTTAAAACCATATTTTTTTTCAAAAAAATCATGGCATTTTTTTGTAAACATACCATCTCCTGATATTTTGCAAGAATCAACAGCCTGTTTTATGTATACCGTTTCATTACCAGTAAAATATGGTACATTAAATCCTATATGCTCTTTACTTTTCATATCAAATTATAACATTACAGCTATACCAAAACCTGTCTTTCCATAATCATTCCCATTATATAACATATATCGCGAACCTTCATCATCAAAAATATACGGATAGCAGATCATTTGTGAATCCCATCCCTCTTTGGAAACATCAATACCAACTTCGTTATCTTTTCTTTTCCAATCCATGCCGTCCAATGATTCAGCGTAACCCATTCTATATGTTTCTATCTCTTTACTTGCTCTGTATGAATACAACATTTTGTATATTCCATTTTCCTTAATAACCCTAGGCACAGAAAAAGCATACTCATAGTCTGACTCATAGTTTATAGCTATTTTTCCATAACGTACCCAATTTATTCCATCGCTGGATTCTGCTATTTTTATATTGTATTTATGTGTAAGCTTTTCATTTTTTTTCACCCAATCATCACACGATAAATAATACATTAAAAATTTATCATCTGCCATTTTAATTACATTTGGCGTAGCAACAAAACAATTATCATAAATGCTTCTATCTAATATAGGACCTTTAGAGAATTTTTTGAAAGAGTTACTGAGTTCATCAAAAACGGCTAGGCCTATTGAGTTCCTGAATTGCACCGAAGTGGCTAAATTCCATCCCTGATAGTACAGGTATTTTTTATTATTAATTTCCGTTAGCTGGCAACCCATCGTTCCATCTTCATCAAAAAAACCCAACCCTCCTAATTCTAAAACCGGGTTATCAGAAATTTCAATAACAGTCAATGGATTTTTAATATCTATGATGATCCAGGCTATTAAAGATTTATTCTGTGCATTCCTTGTAGTAAAATAAATTTTAAAGTACCCTGATTCCAATTTTTCTACAAATGGTACAGCTGCATGAGAGTTCATCCAACTTTTCTCATGATTTGGCACAAAAATTCTACCTAATTTCTTCCACTCCATTATCCTTGCTGTTTTTTAAAAATAAGCATTCACCCCATGCCGGAAAAGTTCCCTTATCATCATACAAGGTGTGATAAATTACATTCTTCTTTTCAAAGCCAAATTCTTTTAAATAATTTATGATATCTTTTTCCAAAGGTGCGTTTTCGTATAATTCAATTAGATTAACTTCACTAATTACAACATCAATGCTCTTTAAAACATTTTTAGCACCTTTGAATGCCATTAACTCGGCACCTTGTACGTCGATATTTATATAATTATAATTTTCTATTGATAATTGATTTGCGACAAAAAATTCATCTAGTGTAATAACAGGAACTGTAATTACTTTTACTGTTTTAAGCGTTTTAACTATTTTATTAAATTCTTTCATCTTCAATAAACTAGCCGGCTCTACACTTCCGCTTTGGCTGGTATGAATATGAAAATCCATCGCACCAATGCTATCGGAAATAGCCACTCCATAAACTTTAACTTTCGGATTTTTCTCAAATTTTTCTATTAAAAAATTGTATAGCTCCGGATTGGGTTCAATTAAAATAATATTTTCAAACCCCAAATCAATATAAGTTTCAACCTCTTCTCCTTTATGAGCGCCAATATGAATAATTCCCTTTCTTGGCTTATCCGTGGTATGGTTCGCGAAAAGAAGTTCAATATCCGCTTTATGGTTATGATCTCTTACTATTTCCATTTTATATCTTTTATAAAAATTTATTAAGCTTAAACGTTCTTAGGTTTTATGTTTTCCGGAAAATCATAATCTGAATTAATAATAATTGGCATTATCATCCACCTACCATCATTACTATTCCAATTTAACGTGTGATCTACATCTATTTCTTCCACCCCATGATAAATACCCGGTGATAAGACCATCAAATCGCCAACCTCGGTATATGAATCCAAATAAAATTTCCCACTATCTTTTTCCTTACGAGCATATACGCCACCGGTTTTAAAATCTTTACCATACTCAGAAGCCTGAACTATGGTTTGAATAGTGGCAAATTTAGAAACAGGATCAATATGTTCTGATTGATAACCGCCTCCTTTTGGATAATTATGTATGTTAACTCTTGCTATTTGATATTGAGAGGGAATATTTTTTATAAATGTGCCGGATGGATAACCAGCCAAGAAATTTTTTAAATCAAAAATTTCAGAGAAAAAATCAAATAATTCGTTGTTTTCATTATAATATCCATGTTTATAATACGCATGCATTAACGCTTTAACGTAGGCTTTTGGGTAATTATCATGAATGCGATGGTAATCAGGACAACCATCTAAGCAGGGATGCCAACTTGGCGCTGAACTTGTTCCCAAATCATGTGCCTTTTTCCTAAGTTCTAATATTTTATCCTTATTATAAAAATTTTTTACCACAAACACTTCGGGTAAATTAATTTTCTCATAAAATGACTCTGTATTTTTATACGCTAAATCTAAAAAATCTCTCTTCGTAATAATATTGACTTTCATAAAGATTATAATTTTATTTCATTACTATTCTTATCAAGTTTTACAGATTTTGCCGGCACATATACAGAGCACGGATCGGTATTTTTTGTTATGATACTTCCGGCGCCTACTAATGTTGCGCTTGCAATTTTAACCTGATGCCCTATAGTAGCATTAACACCTATAAAGCAATTGGATTCTATATGACAGTGGCCTGAAATAACAACATGTGAGCTTATAAAATTATGGCTTTCAATTATACTGTGATGTCCGATATGATTGCCGCTCCATAATGTTACATTGTCTCCGATTTTCACAAATGGCTGTATGGTATTATCTTCAAAAATAAAACAATTATCTCCTGCTTTAAATTGTGAAAGATAGGTGCATTTACTACTTATGTACGATACCAGCTGGTATCCTTTTGTTTTAGCTTCATGATATTTTAATTCGCGTAATTTATTCATTTGAGCATAGCTCAGTGCTATAAATAATTTATACGAATCAGGCGGATAAATATTGTGAATATCTTCAAATGCAATTAAAGGTTTGTTTTCATAGGTGCTTTCTTTACAATAAGCTTTATCAACTGTAAATGCCACTACGTCATAATCTGAATCAATTTCAAAATAATAATTTGCAATTTGCGCAATGTCGCCCGTACCAAATATGATAATTTTCTGTTTATTCATTATTTCCTGACAATAATTGTAAATTCATATAAATTATAATCGTGTAGTATGGCTACGTTTCTTGAAAAATTAGTTTTACAAAAATCAAATAAAAATAAGGGGTCTGCGTAATACAAATAATCTCTCATAAATTCCTTATCGGAATATTTGGTAAGTACATTAAATGAAAAGCCTTTAACAGTGTGACGATTTAATTTATGTAAAGTATCCAATATATAATTTAACCATTCTTCATTTTTGTTTTCCAGCTTAACATTAAAAATACCACTGGCAATAGTAAAGTCAAATACCTCGGTATCATTTAAACTTGTGACCCATTTACTTGACATATCATCAGCATAAATTTTTAATGCCTCAGAGATCATCTCTTCTGAAATATCAAACCCTGTAAAATTAAAATCGAAATATTTTTGCTTAAAATATTCGTACATCGAACCAAAACCACAACCATAATCCAAAACGGAAAAATTTTGTTTTTCAGTAATAACAGTTGATAATACTTCAAACCTTAACTGTTGAGATTCTAATGAATTCCAGTCAACACCTTGAGGTGTTGCGCCATTTTGAATTATTTTTTGGGTATAATAAGAATTTACCTGTTTTAAAATATTATCACTCATTTAAAATGTTTTCATGTAATTTTTTGCATTATCTCCCGTGTTAAAAATCAGATCCAATATAGATACATAGTGGGAAAATTCACCATACTGCTGTGGATATTCAGGATAATTAGAATAATCAAAATAGTTAACCTCAATACCTTCGTTAAAAAACAATTGTTCATCCATATAATTCTTAGCTGCAGGGCCTGTATAATAAGATGTTGCCTGGCATTGCTTGCAAATATCAACTAAGCGCTCCGTTTTACCTTCTACTAATTTAAATTCTCGTGAATCAATAATTTTAGTTTTAATATTTAAAATAGAATTAATCGCTTTTATAAAATTGATATTTATGCTTGTTATTGTATTCAATGTTTCGTCTTTGTATATATTTTCAAACACATCTTTATACATTTTAAAATAAGGTGCTTTTGAATAATTAGTAACAATCGTTTTCCAATGTTTTTCGCCCCAGTTTTTTTCAGAAACCTGTGTTTCATTTATTTTCTGAAAAAACTTTCCTTTTACTTCAACCGGAATAGTAAGCCACAACAATCCTTGCGGCGTTTTAATCTGGTTCCTGTTTCTCCAATCCCTTTTTGTGTACTGCATATCATCATATACTACAAACTCGTCTACCGCATTAATATTATCAAAATAACCTTTCCATGGTATGTAGTTAGATTGTGTTATCAGAATACTTTTTGAAACAATCATATTATTTTATATCCCAATGCAATTGAGGCCTTATCACGCCATTTATTTTCCCCGTATGATTAGAATCTCTTTTAATATCTTCTAATTCAAAAGTTA
>JAEUTR010000477.1 GCA_016787365.1 Bacteroidia bacterium | reverse complement strand
TTGATCAAAAAAACGAATTGTATACTCATTATCAAACGTTAGACGCATCGTTTTACAAAAATAACAGCACGGGCGATTTAATGAATCGTATTAGCGAAGATGTTGGAAAAGTGAGGATGTATACAGGTCCAGCCATTATGTACTTAATTAATACATTTTCTACAGTGGTAATAGTGTTGGCGTTTATGCTTAAAATAAACTGGCAATTAACCTTGTTGGTATTTGCTCCACTACCATTTCTTTCTTTTGTAATTTATAAAGTGTCCGATTTAATTAATAAACGAAGTACCGTTGTTCAGCAAGAATTATCAAAATTAACATCGCATGCACAGGAAACATTTTCGGCAATCAGAGTGATTAAAGCATATGCTCGTGAAAAGCATTACATTGGTGAATTGGAAACGTTGAACTTGAATTTCAAAAAACAAAATTTACGTTTAGCAATTGTAGAAGCATTTTTTCAACCGGTAATGGTATTAATGATAGGAGTGAGTGTAATTGCTACTGTCTGGTTTGGAGGTCATTTGGTAATTAATAAAACAATTGAGCCAGGAAATATTACAGAGTTTATTTTATACGTGTATAAATTAACATGGCCATTTGCTTCGTTAGGTTGGGTAACATCTTTAATACAAAGAGCATCTGCATCCCAGACACGAATTAATGAGTTTTTAAATACTAAATCAATGATTATAAATACACCCGAAATCCAACAAAAAATAGAAGGTGATATTGAATTTAAAAATGTTGGATTTATTTATGAGGATAGTAAAATTGAAGCACTTAAAAACTTTAATTTAAAAATTGAAAAAGGTAAAACTGTTGGTATTAAGGGGCAAATAGGAGCGGGAAAATCTACTTTGGCAAATTTGGTTACGCGTTTATATGATACTACTTCAGGAGAAATATATATTGACAATCATCCGATAAAAAAATACGACTTATTTGAACTAAGAAAAAGTATTGGTTACGTGCCTCAAGAAGTGTTTTTGTTTTCGGATACGATTAGAAACAATATTGCCTTTTCTACAGGACAAGATTATACGGAAGCAGAAGTTATACAAGCAGCTAAAGATGCAGGCGTTTATGATAATATCATGGCTTTTCCGGAAGGCTTTAATACAGTGGTAGGAGAGCGCGGAATAACCTTGTCAGGAGGACAAAAACAACGTATATCTATTGCCAGAGCCATTATTTCCAAACCTCAAATATTAATTTTTGATGATTGTTTATCTGCCGTGGATGTAGAAACAGAGGAATTGATTTTAAATAATTTAAAGTCTATTATGAAAGATAAAACATCCATCATTATTAGTCACAGAGATTCTGCTTTGCGTTATGCTGATAAAATTGTTGAATTGTAGGCTTATGAGCTATTATTACTATTTATTTTTTTGCAATACCATAATAAAAACCAAAACCCAGAGTTATTAAACTCATATTCCATTTATTAGATATTCTGCTATATCCGTATGGTCCCCACTCATTAAACTGTGGGTATAAAGGATTAAACTGAGTGAAGTTATAGTTATACGAAATGTGACCACCTATAGCAAAATTAGGATCAACAATAAAATAGATACCCACCATTGGCTCAATAAAGGCACTTGTAAATTTAGTTGGGTATTTACCTACTAAAGAATCATGTTTGTATCTAACACTTCGGTACTCGCTAATATTGTAACCCATATTTATCGAAAAGGTAGCAAAGCCTCTGTCACTGAAAAATTTGTCGTAACCCAACTTTAGGTAGCCATTTTGCATTTGCATGATGGTATTAATGTTATCACGTAAAGGATCACGAAAATATTTCTGCACTTTAAAATAGGTGTATGAATAGCCTATGCCTGTAAAAAAGTTCGAAAATAATTTGTAGTTTATACTGGCATCCGATGAAATAACACCTGAAAATGAATTTCGGAACTGCGAACTGGATGCAATTTTTGGTATGCCAACATTTAGCCTAATAGAGAATCTTGGTAATTCTGGCCCTTTTTCCTGAGAAAAAGAAACCAAGCAACTCAATACTAAAATATATGATATAATAAACTTCATAAAATTAATAACGAGTGGCTTGGTTAATTATTGTTTTTTGTGAAATCAACTAAGCAAATTTAGCTTCAAAGTCTTTCATCACATCCACTAATACTTTTACACTTTCAATTGGTAACGCATTATACATAGAAGCTCTGTATCCACCCACATCTCTGTGTCCACGAATACCATCTATATTAGCACTCTTACACAATTTATCAAATTCCGGTTCCAATTCAGGCTTGTTTAATAAAAAACAGGCATTCATATTACTTCTGTCTTCTTTAGCAGTTGTTCCCACAAATTGAGAATTTCTGTCAATTTCGTTGTATAATAAATCTGCTTTTTGTTGATTGATTCCTTCAATCCAGCTTACACCACCATTTTTCTTTAACCAACGTAACGTTAACATTGTAACATATACAGGAAAAACCGGAGGCGTATTATACATGGATTCTCCTTTAATATGTACCTGGTAATCTAACATAGACAGCATTTTACGACCTGTTTTACCAAGTATGTCTTTTTTTACCATGACCATTGTACTACCGGCAGGACCTATGTTTTTTTGAGCACCGGCATAAATTAAAGAAAAATCTTTAGCATTAATTTTTCGGCTAAAAATATCAGAACTCATATCACAAACTAAAGGAATATTACTTTTAGGAAAACTCTTTAGCTGAGTTCCATAAATTGTATTGTTTGATGTAATATGTAAATAATCTGCATCGGTAGGCACTTCATATCCTTTAGGAATGTAGTTGAAATTTTTATCCTCAGATGACGCAATAACTTTAGTATTACCAATAATCTTAGATTCTTTAATTGCTTTACTTGCCCAAACTCCTGTATTTACATATGCAGCATATCCCTTATCTGTTAGTAAATTATATGGCACCATGGCAAATTGAGTACTGGCTCCACCACCTAAATATAATACTTCATAATCATCCCCAACTTCAAACAATTCTTTAATTAAGGCACGAGCCTCATCCATAACAGCAACGTAATTTTTACTACGGTGAGAAATTTCTAATAACGATAAATTCATGTTATCGAAATTGATACAGGCTTCTGCAGATTGTTTTAAAACATCTAAAGGTAAAATACCCGGACCAGCACTAAAATTGTGAACTTTTGACATAAATAGATAGGTTTTTAAATTGATGTAAAATTAATAATATTTATTGCAAATAATAATTAAGATTATGTCCTTTTAAAATAATAGATAAAAATATTATAACCACCCACCCATAGCAGTTTTAACTGTCTTTTTTCTGCCTCTGCAATCTTTATGAGTTCTACAAGAAGTAATAAATGAAGTAATCAAAAGCGCAATTACAAAAATGCCAATATGTTTTTTTGTTATCATGAGAAATATAATACGTTTTATCGAAAAAGTAACATGGTTTAAAGTTAATTAAATTATTGATTATTTGATTGTAAATGATTTCCAAATAATGTTTTTTATTCCAAAATCAGGATTTATTTAAATTTTGATGCATTTGAACATGAAGACAATCAAGCTTTTAATAAATGGCATCATTTCAGATGATGATAGGAAAAATTAAATTTTATGAAAGCATTTATAATACTATATTTTGGAATATCTCTGTTGTTGTTTATTGCAACTTTTTTATATGCCAATATCACTTCTTTAAATGAAGTTCAGATAGATAAAGATTGGGATCAGATGAAGAAGATGTTAAAAAACAGACTAAAACAAAATTATTATTTAAAAAGAAGATCCAAAGACATTTATATAAGATTAATGTTTTTGGATAACCGTTTTATAAAAAATTCTATTCAGGTGGAGCCTGTTTTAAATGATAATAATAAAATACAGATAACCGGAAGAACGGATTTAAAGACCTATGGATTTATGGTTTTTCTAGCTTTCTCTTTTGTATTTTATATAGGAGCTATTTATATGTATGTAATGATTAAAAAATCCAGAATCAGAGCTGCAGAAGAAATAGAAATTATTGCGAATTTATCAGGAAATTTAGAATGATAATTATTCGTTAGCATCAATAAAATCAATTATCTTGAAATTATTTTCAAAATAATTTGGAAGTATAGAATTAAATGCTTTAAATT
>JAEUTR010000439.1 GCA_016787365.1 Bacteroidia bacterium | reverse complement strand
TTTCCTTTAAAGCCATTATACCAAACTGTTCCTACTAATTTTCCGTTTTTTAATCCCGATACCGAAACAGGACCTAAGAGCTTATTATTGTTTTTTATTAAAATGGCATGGCTGTGATCTTCCAGTTGTTTATGTCCAATCATTTTATAATCCAGCTTTTTATTGGTAACAATCAATTCCTCTACAAACCAATGTAAATCGGCATTTAAATAATATTGTAAGGTTTTAATTAAATCTTCGGGAGTTGGGTGTTCAAATTTCCATTCGTTAAAATAAAAACGCATGGCTTCATCAAATTTTTCTTTACCCAAATAATTCATTAAATAATCAAACGCTAATGCCGATTTGCTATACACAATAGCTCCGTAATTGTAGTTGGTAAAATCCTTTGCTAATGTGGAAATAGGTTGGTCTAAATTTTTTCGGGCAGCTAATAAATAAGCAAATTCATATTGTGCTTTGTGTTTAAATTTATTTAATCCAAAAAACTTAAAGGTACTGTCTCTTCCCAGTAAAGCGGCTAATGTTTGGTTAGGGTATTTTTCGCGGATATATCGCATTTCGTAAAAGGAGTTTAAGCCTTCGTCCATAAACGGATAATCTCTTTCGTTACTACCAAGTATGCCATAAAACCAGTTATGCCCTACTTCATGCATAATGGTTGTTTCCAAAGTAAATGCATTACCGCTTTCGCCAATAATAGTAATATTTGGGTATTCCATTCCGCCACCTGCACTAATGGTTCCATCAACAGCCGTTACATGATTATACGGATAATCGCCATTCATATCTGAATAAAACAAAGTGGCATCGTTTATATATTCCAGTGATTTACTCCAGAGTTCAGGTTCGCTATTGGTAAAAAAAGCCCAGGTATCCACGTCTTTTAAACTACGGGGCAATTGTATAGAGCCTTTTAATACATGAAACCGTTTATCGGCAAACCATGCAAAATCATGTACACGGTATTGTTTAAACTGAATAGTTTTAAATTCTTTACTGGATGGTGGAAATGAATTATCGCGAGAATAGGATTTTTCGGCAATCATTTTTTGTGTGGCTTCTACTTTTGATTGCAGCCACTGTTCTTCTTCGGCTTCATCAATTCTATCGCCTGTTGCAGCTAACACATAGTTTTTTGGTAAAGTAATTTTTACATTGTATGCTCCAAACTCGCTATAAAATTCGCCTTGGTTTAAGTATGGCATTGGATGCCAGCCTTCTCTGTCAAACACCGCCGGTTTTGGATACCATTGTGTAATAGCATAAGCCTGACCGATATGCCCTAAACGCGAAATTTTAGCAGATGGTAATTTAACATGAAATGGTGTGGTGATGATGATTGTATCTCCGGGCTTAATAGCAGTATTTAATATAAGTTTACAAATATCAATGTGTTGCTTATCCAATTCCCACTTCACGGGTTTTCCATTCACCAAAAAATTTAAACTGTCAATGTATCCCAAATCATCCGGTTTGGCAAAGTACATTTCGGTTTCTCCGTTTTCCAGTAATTGTTTGGCTAAAGCAGTTTCGTTATTTTTATAAGCATTGGCCCATAAGTGAAAATAAATAGCATCGAGTGTACTTGCGGAATTATTGATGTATTGAATTTTTTCGAATGCATGTAATTCGTGTGTAACATCATTAAGCGTAACATCAATAGTATAATTTACTTCCTGTTGAAAGTAATTTTGCTGAGCATAAATACAAGAGTAGCAAGAAAAAAAACTAATAATGAAAAATAATTTCAGCATATACTAAACATAATATAAATTTTCCTGCCTCCGCCAGTTGGCGGATGATACTTAAACATAAATTTTATTTAAAAACTTCTGCTAGTTTTTTATCCAAATCAGCACCTCTTAAATCAGTTGCTATAATTTTACCTTCTTTATCAATCAATACCGTGTAAGGTATTGATTGTACGGCATAAATAGAGCATGCTTCGCTTTGCCAGAATTTTAAATCGCTTACCTGCGGCCATGTTAATCCTTCTTTTGTAATAGCTTCTAACCAGGCTTCTCTGTCTTTATCTAATGATACGCCTAAAATTTCAAAACCTTTATTTTTGTATTTTTCGTAAGCACGTTTAACGTTAGGTAACTCTTTACGGCAAGGTGCACACCAGCTGGCCCAAAAATCAACTAATACCACTTTACCTCTTAGCGAACTTAATGCTAATTCTTTATCATTTGGCATTGGTAAAATTAATTCAGGAGCTTCGGCACCAATTTTAATGGCTTGTGTTCTTGATACCATCATTTCGGTTTGCTGAACCATTGCATGGTACGATTTAATATCTTTGTTATCAGGATATTTTTCGCTTAATCCTTTATCTAGTATTTTGTATACTTCTAAATAATTTTCGGGACGCAATTGCTGAATTGCCATAATAGATGCAAAAGAATTAGGGTTCTCTTTTATTTTTTTAGCTAATACCTCGCTATACTGAGCTACCATTACTTCATATGGTTTTTGTAATTCTTTTGATAAAGAGTCTGCTCTCAGCGAATCTAATTTTAAAGTAATCATAGCTGTTCTAAAAACGTTTTCCAAAGAATCTGTTCTTGCTTTTTGACCCTGTGCCAGTTTATTATATTCTAAAAATAACTTGGTATCAGGCGAGCCTTCTGCATTAAATGTATTTCCTAAATCACGGGCATCGGCAGTAACTGAAATTTTTTGTGCTGAATCCAATACCAACATGGCAAAATTTGAATTGCTGATTCTTAATCTGTAAAAACCAACACTTGGCGAATAATGATTCATTAAAAACTCACCTTTTTCATCTATAGTGGCGCTATCAACAGATGTAACTCCTGTTTGTGATAATTTTTCTAAGTATACGGCTTCACCTTTTGAGTTGGATAAATTTCCTTTGATTTCAAATCCCGAAGTATTACCAGAATTGGATGTAGAGCAAGAATAGAGAGCAATAGCTGCTAATGCTAAAAGTGTAATTTTTTTCATTAATGGTTTTGTTTTTATAAGGTATCAAATATCTTATTTATTTTGGAATAACAATACAAGATTAATGATGCAGGATTAATGATTAATGAAAAAAAATCTTAAATCTTTTATCATTTGTCTTTTATCCATTATCCATTAAAGAAAATTAATTCAACCTTGCAGGAAGTACCATCATAAATTCAGGAATCAATACATTAAATTCGCTTTGGTTTACGAGTTTTTTCATGGTATAAAATCCACTCATTTTTCCTATTTCGGTAGCAAAATCACAACCACTATTATAGGAGAAAGAATCTCCGGGCTCAAGCGTTGGGGTTTCTCCAACTACACCTTCACCATCCACTTCTCTTTTTTCACCAAAACCGTCGGTTATATCCCAATGGCGTCTTAAAAGCTTAACGGTGTAGTCGCTTTTATTGGTAATCGTAATTTCATACACAAAAAAATAATGGTTATTTCTTGGATCTGATTGTGGGGCATAGTATCGGGTTTGAACAGAAATCTCTATGCCATGCGTGATAATTGAAGTCATACCCATTTTTTTGATAGAATTTACCGAAATATAGAACTTATTACCATATAATCAAAGCCACACGTTTAAAATAAAGCATTGATTTTCAGCGCTTTAAAAATAATTTTATTTTATATTTCTCATAAAATACATCCTTAAATATCGTATATTTGTAGCCCACTTTTTAATCAGGGTAAAAATTGGGATAAAATCATAAAACTAACCGCTTCGGTAACCTTGATTTATCGGATACAATTATTAAATAAATGGCAGACAAAAATGCAACAGTTGGTAATCCGGATTTTGACTGGAATTCAATTGGAAAGAAAAACGACAATTACTCATCAGACGAGCGTACAAAGTTAGATGAAATGTATGGTAAATCATTAAGCACTATTGCTGATGCTCAAACTATGCAAGGTACTGTAGTATCTAAAAATTCACGTGAAGTTGTTGTAAACATTGGTTACAAATCTGATGGTGTGGTTTCTTTATCTGAATTCCGTTACAACCCGGATTTAAAAGTTGGAGATTCTATTGAAGTATTCATTGAAAAAGCAGAAGATTCAAATGGTCAATTAATTTTATCTCACAAAAAAGATCGCGCTGGTAAATCTTGGGATAGAGTTAATGAGGCTCTTAATACTGACGAAATCATTAAAGGTTTTGTTAAATGTCGTACTAAAGGTGGATTAATCGTTGATGTATTTGGTATTGAAGCTTTCTTACCAGGTTCTCAAATTGATGTGAAACCTATCCGTGATTATGATGTTTATGTTGGAAAAACTATGGAATTTAAAGTTGTGAAAATCAACAACGAATTCAAAAACGTAGTAGTTTCTCATAAAGCATTAATCGAGGCTGAAATTGAAACTCAAAAACGTGATATCATTTCTAAATTAGAAAAAGGACAAGTATTAGAAGGTGTTGTTAAAAACATTACTTCTTATGGTGTGTTTATTGATTTAGGTGGTGTTGATGGTTTAATCCACATTACTGATTTATCTTGGGGACGTATTAACCACCCAGAAGAAATCGTGAAATTAGACGAGAAAATTAACGTTGTAATTTTAGATTTTGATGATGATAAAAAACGTATTGCTTTAGGTTTAAAACAATTATCTGCTCATCCTTGGGAAGCTTTAAATGCTGATGTTAAAATTGGTGATAAAGTAAAAGGTAAAGTGGTTGTTTTAGCTGACTACGGTGCATTTGTTGAAATTGCTCCAGGTGTAGAAGGTTTAATTCACGTTTCTGAAATGTCTTGGTCTCAACACTTACGTTCAGCTCAAGAGTTCTTAAAAGTGGGTGACGAAGTTGAAGCAGTAGTTTTAACTTTAGATCGCGAAGAGCGTAAAATGAGTTTAGGTGTTAAACAATTAACTCCTGATCCTTGGAATATGATTATTGATAAATATGCTAAAGGAAGCAAACACACTGGTACAGTGCGTAACTTCACAAACTTTGGTGTGTTTGTTGAATTAGAAGAAGGTGTTGATGGTTTAGTTCATATCTCTGATTTATCTTGGAGTAAAAAAATCAAACATCCATCTGAGTTCTGTAAAGTAGGTGATAAATTAGATGTAACTGTTTTAGAGATTGATGGCGAAAATCGTCGTTTATCTTTAGGTCACAAACAATTAGAAGATAATCCTTGGGATGTTTTTGAAACTGTGTTTACATTAGATTCAGTTCACCAAGGAACTATCACTTCTATCAACGATAAAGGTGCAACTGTAGGATTAACTTATGGTGTTGAAGGTTTCTGCCCATCTCGTCATTTAAATAAAGCTGACGGTACTTCTGCTAAATTAGAAGAAGTGTTAGACTTTAAAGTGATTGAGTTCAGCAAAGAAGCTAAACGTATTGTAGTTTCTCACGCTCGTTTACACGAAGAAGTGAAGGATGAAGTTCGTAAAGCAGAAAAAGCTACTAAAGCAGCTGAATCTGATGACACTAAAAAAGCAGTGAAAAAAGTGAAAGATAATCAAGAGAAAACTACTTTAGGTGATATCTCTGCATTATCTGACTTAAAAGATAAAATGGACGGAAAGAAATAGTCCAAATATCATAGTACTGTCACACTGAGCGTAGTCGAAGTGCGACAGTACTTAAAGAAAATCATCTGGTACGTGTACCTAATGAGAATAACTAAAAACACGCCATGGTTTTTAGTTTTTGAGAGCCAAAAAGCCCTTTCAGGAAACTGAAGGGGCTTTTGGTTTATATATATTTGTATTGAAGATTATGCTTCTGTAGAGTTATCGCAGAAGTGAATTATAAATGTTTTAAATGATCAAGAAAGAAAAAATGCTTAATAAAAATCCGGAGCATCAATCAAATCCTGAATCTCATCGGGTTCTATATTTTTAATTTTACCCTCTTTAGCCGGTACTTGGCTATTTCCTAAATTCAAATTATTATTTATGTCTGTCGAATTTAAATCTTGAGCATTATACATATTGTAATTATTGTAAATAGATTTTACTCTGCCCCATTTAAACACCAGCCCAAAATTCAAATACATCGAATTATCAATTTTTTCTTTATAAAATGGTTTATATAATCCTTTATTGGTTTTATTATAGGAATCGGAATAAAAGCCAATGTAATTTTGTGTTGTAATACCTGCACTCACATAAAAATTAAACAAATGAGTTGGATAAACATCTACTCTTAATCCACTTAAAAATTCATACCTCCCAAAATTTATCCTCTTATCATTATTAAGATAATAAATCGTATCTGTATTAGCCATTGTATAAACTCCTCCCTGAGGCCTTGTATAAAGACTTGTTTTAACATAACGTCCTATAGGTACATTAAAGGTAATACTTCTTGGAAACTGGATGCTGAAATTTACTTTATCCAGCTTACCCACACGCAAACCTATGTAAGGTAAATGGTAACGATTTCCCAGAATAAAAGTACGAGTGTAACCTATTCTAAAACTAAAATTTTTATTTACCATATAGTTGTATAAAAATGTGGTAGACAACCGTGAAGTTCGCGTGTATCTGTATCCTCTGTCTCTTGTAACAAATGGTGATATTTCTCCATAAAAAAGACTACGCTTACCATTATTATAAATGCCCCTGATACCAATGGTAAATTTGCTTAAACGATGTGCTGTGCCTACGCCGTCAAATTTTGGGGTAACGGATACATAACTACC
>JAEUTR010000434.1 GCA_016787365.1 Bacteroidia bacterium | reverse complement strand
GAGATGGCTAATAAATTACAGCCCAACAGTAAGGATATTAAAAATAATTTAAAAATAGCCAATGAAAAAACAATTGATAAAATTGAAAGTAAAGAAAATTTTTTCATTGTAGCTATCAAATCAGGATTGGTAAATTCTTTATCTACTAATGGCTGGGCATGGTTTAGCATCTTTAGTTTAACAGCTGCCTTTATATTTGGTTTTATATTTTTTATTTCCAATAAATTAATTTTTAAACGTATTGGCTTTGTTTTGGGAGGAATTTCATTGATTGTTTTCATAAGCTCTATGATTTTGGGTTACATCGCCATTGAAGATAAACAGGAGCTTAGCTTTGCGATTGTTATCAATAGAGAAACAAAAATATTTGAAGAACCTAATTCTGTTTCCAAATCAAAATTCAGCTTACATGAAGGGACAAAAATAAACGTATTGGAAACGAATACAGACTGGACAAACATTAAACTGGAAAATGGGAACGAAGGCTGGGTTAAAACAAGTGACTTAGGCTTATTTTAAAGCTATTTTACTATAACTTTTTGGCTGTATAATTTATTATTTGAAGAGGCAATAACTGTATAAGTTCCGTTATCTAATTTATAATCACTATCAGCAGGAACTATCACATTATTATTTTCGTCAACAATTACTTTTGAAAAACTTTCAGCGCCCTTTTCATTTCTTAAAACAACTATTACTTCCTTATTCTCTGATCCCATCAAATTACCTGATGGATCTTCAAGAAGACCTGTATTTAAAACAAAATTACCTGAAGCATTTCTGTTATTTACAGATACCAAACGAGAAGATAAAATGTTACCCTGAATATCTGTTTGTTTTAATCTATAATACGAAATTCCTTCGTACGGATAATAATCAATATCAAAATAGCTCATTAACGTGCTATAATTACCAAAACCCTTAATTGTAGTAACTTCTTCAAAAACCAAAGCATCTTTGGATTTTTCAACCGTAAAAAAATTATTATTATGTTCTGTATCTGAAGCCCAAGTTAACTCTACTTTCTTATCAGTAATAACAGCATCAAAACTCAATAATACTTCAGGCATTGGTTTTTCAATATCATCCTCAATTAAATGGAAGCCACCGTTACCAATTTGAGAAAACATTGAAAAAGAACTTGTAAGGCAAAAAAGAAGGAAAAATCTATTTAGCTTTTTCATGATTAAAAAATTTGTATACCAAATTTATAACAATATTGCTAAAAATCAAATCTATTTTAGCTGAGTTACTAACACATCGTGGCAAATTGATTAATCTGAACTAAAAAATCGCTCAATATGAGCGATTTTTTATAAGTAATAATATGATTTCAAGCTAATCGTAATTTTAATAACTATTAACTTAACAAAAATGCAACGGATTTTATCCTTTTAAAAAGCCTAATATTTTTTCTACGCTGTCCTTAGCATCACCATACAACATTTCTGAATTTGGTTTATAAAACAAAGGATTGTCTTCTCCAGAATAACCAGCAGACATAGAGCGTTTCATAATAATAACTTTTTCTGCTTTCCATGCTTCAATTACAGGCATCCCGTAAATAGAACTTGCAGGATCATCTTGAGCACTTGGATTAACTACATCATTAGCTCCAATAACCATTACTACATCTGTGTCCGGCATATCATCATTAATCTCGTCCATTTCCATTACAATATCGTAAGGTACATTTGCTTCAGCTAATAATACATTCATATGTCCTGGTAAACGTCCAGCAACAGGATGAATAGCAAAACGAACATTTTTACCTGCTTTACGTAAAAATTGAACCATGTCATAAATAGGGTATTGCGCTTTAGCAACTGCCATACCATAACCTGGAACAATAACAACTGATCTTGCATCTTTTAATAAACCAGCAACTTCTTCGTGATTTAAAGCTGTTACTTCTCCTTCAATAGCTTTTTTCTCGCCACCAGAACCATTTCCTGAACCACTGGCGAATATTACTGAAAAGAAAGAACGATTCATGGCATGACACATATGCATAGAAAGAATAGCACCTGAACTACCAACTAATGCTCCTGTAACAATTAATAAATCGTTACCTAACATAAAACCTGCTGCTGCTGCTGCCCAACCAGAGTATGAGTTCAACATCGATACAACTACTGGCATATCTCCCCCGCCAATTGCCATAACTAATACAACACCTATAAATGATGCAATAGCAGTCATAATTCCAAGGTATAACATTCCGCTTGTTCCCTCAGCCCCACAATACAATACGCCAAGAATGGTACAAACAATAAGCAATACTAAGTTCATAGTTTGTAATCCTTTAAAGCTCCATGGTTTAGAAGGAACTTTCCCATCTAATTTTCCCCAAGCAATAATAGAACCAGTAAATGTAATGGCACCAATAAAAATTCCGACAAACACTTCTACCAAATGAATCGTATGCGCAGCGCCCGTTAATGAGTGTGTGTGTGGATCTAAATAAGAACCAAATCCAACTAATACAGCAGCTAACCCTACAAAACTATGTAAGATGGCTACTAACTGGGGCATAGCAGTCATTTCTACTTTACGTGCCAACATTAAACCAATTACCGAAGCAATGGCAATAGCTGAAATAATATAAACCTGCCCCTCAACACCTTTTCCTAAAACGGTGGCAATGATGGCTACAATCATACCAACAATTCCAAACATTACACCACGTTTTGCTGATTCCTGTGAGGATAAACCTCCTAAACTTAAAATGAACAGGATACTTGCAAATAAATATGCTGCCATTTGTATTTCTTTTTCGATAAACATAATTTCTATTTTAACTCTGTTTGTTTTTTAATTATTTTATTTTGTTGAAATGGTTGCTAATCTTCGACATTGAGCATGTCGAAATACCGAAGCATTATTTTTTAAACATTTTCAACATACGATGAGTTACTACAAATCCTCCAACAATATTAATGCTGGCAACCAAAATAGCAATACCTGCTAAAATGGTCATTGGGTTCGATAAGTCATTTTTAGTTTGTAATAAACCACCAACCACTATAATTCCACTAATTGCATTAGTTACCGCCATTAAAGGTGTGTGTAATGAGTGTGCTACATTGGTAATTAATTGCCAACCCACAAATACTGCTAAAACAAATACAGTAAAGTGTTGTATAAATTCAGGTGGAGCAAATGCTCCTACCAACAATAATAAACCTCCAACTACAGCTAAACTAATTACTGTTGTTGTAGCCGCTTTTTTAGATTTTTCGGCGTCAGATATTTTAATTTCTTCGGCCGTTGGTGCTACTACTTTTTTAGTACCTCCCGCTGTTGGACTTACTGGAAGTGGTGCAGGTGGCCAGTTAATTTTACCGTTATAAGTTACCATTGCTCTTGACACAACGGCATCTTCCATATCAATTTTCCATTTTTCGGCTTTGCCCATGTCATCTAATAAATGACATAAGTTATTTCCATATAATTGAGAAGCCTGAGCTGGTAACTGATTTAATTTTCCAACAATAGTTACACCATTATCAGTGACAAATATTTCTCCATTTTTTGTAAAAGCGCAGTTACCTCCCGTTGATGCAGCTAAATCTACAATAACAGAGCCCGGTTTCATGGCAGCTACGTGATAATCTAACCATAATTTTGGAGCTGGTTTACCAGGAATTTGTGCGGTAGTAATTACGATATCAACTTCCTTAGCTTGTTCTAAAAACAGTTTCATCTCAGCATCAATAAATGCCTGACTCATTTCTTTTGAATAACCAGATGATGTAGCTCCATCCTCGTCTATCTCTACTGTTAAGAATTCTCCTCCCATGGATTGAATTTGTTCAGCCACTTCTTTACGAGTATCAAACGCTCTCACAATAGCTCCTAATGAGTTAGCTGCGCCTAAAGCCGCTAAACCGGCTACGCCGGCACCAATTACTAAAACCTTTGCAGGCTCTACTTTACCGGCTGCTGTAATTTGTCCATTAAGGAACCGACCAAAATGATATGAACCTTCAATAACAGCTCGGTATCCGGCAATGTTTGCCATAGATGATAAAACATCCATTTTTTGCGCTCTCGAAATACGAGGAATCGCATCCATCGCAACTGCATTTACTTTTTTATCGGCTAATTTTTGTAATAAAGGTTGGTTTTGTGCAGGCCATAAATAACTCAACATCACTAAACCTTCTCTCATCATATCTACTTCTTCCATCGAAGGTTCTTTAACCTTCAGCACAATATCCGATTTGCCATATATATCAGCTGCCGTAGCAACTATTTTAGCACCAGCTTCTTCAAACTCTTTATCTGAGAAATTTGCTTTTACTCCTGCATTATGCTGAATATAAACTTCAAATCCTTGCTTCTGCAATCGTTTGACGGTTTTGGGAGTTGCGGCAACTCTTAACTCATTTGGGAATATTTCCGATGGAATTCCAACTTTCATATGTTTCTATTTAGTTTTTTTGTAAACGAGACTAATTAATTTACTTAAAAATCAGTTAACAAATAAAACAAAAAAACACGAGTAATTCAACATGGAATTATAAACATCATTAATTCATAATAGGACAATTATTAAAACAAAAAAGCCTGTCTATGATTTATAGACAGGCTTTTGAAATTTAAAAACAAAAAATTATTTTTTCTCTGCCGGTTTAGCTTCTGCAGTTTTTTTATCTTTACAACATGCTTTTCCTTCTTTTTTATCTCCGGAACAAGATTTTCCTTCAGCACTAGCTTTGTCTTTACAACAAGTTTTTCCTTCTTTTTTAGTTTCTTTTTTACCTTTATCCTTATCATCGTGGTTAACTGATGCAGACACGCTTCCTACTAATCCTGCGAAAGCTAACATTAAAAATACTTTTTTCATGGTTGAGTTAG
>JAEUTR010000427.1 GCA_016787365.1 Bacteroidia bacterium | reverse complement strand
AAATTTAAGTCTTCCATGCCCACGGTTGTAGTACAGGGTACAAAACCTACAGCATTATCCCATAAATTGGATTGTGCAGTTCTTAATCCGCATTGATTGCCATTAGGAGTTGCTTTTATTTCCAAATAGCAATCCGTTGGGTTCTGATATTGAGGCCAATTAGGCAGGCCTGAAACATTAGGATTGCCTGTATTTGCAAAGTTTACCCAATAATCTAACATCACATTTTGTACGGAATCGTCTTGTGCTTTAAAAAGTGGTCCAGAACCTAAAGTGGCATTTTCCCAGTTATTAAATACATAAAATAATTCCATACCATGATAACTGCCAAATGCCGCTAATTGAGGTATTGTATGTTTATGTGTAAAAAAATAGCGCCATACTGGTTCTGTTTGGTTTGCACTCACGCATTGTGCTACTCTTCTGGTAGTGGCTGTAAATTGGGCATCAGAAAGGATGTCAATGTATGATTGTTTAGCTTGTGTAGTAGTTGTTCCCGGAGGATAAAGTAAATTAGCCTGTGCCTGTAAAGATGCAGGAACAGTTGAATTAATTAAAGCTGTAACCATCATAGGAGTTACTGTTTGAGGAGCAGATAAACTCATTTCTTCCGAATTAGAGCCAATCATTAATGGCACTTTATTAAAGTTTCCACTTTTTATTTTTTGAAAAGGAAAATCAGTAAAAACAATATTATCCATAACCGGCTGCCATGCCAACTGAACAGCTCCACCTGATAATGGTGATTTTTCGTACTTAACAACTGTATCACTAGGCAATCCACGCATATAAGCTATTTTTTGTACAGCGGTTCCTGTATTTGTAAAACTATCTATGTAGGCAATTCCTTTTGTCTTCGAATTATTATAATCATTAATCATTGGAGTGGCACTTTGTATACAAGCTTTATGAAATAGTCCTGCAGCTAATGGTGAGGTTAATAAATTTCCAACGTTTACACCACCTGCGCTTTCACCAAATATCATAACATTATTTGGGTTTCCGCCAAAATTTGCAATATTGTTTTTAATCCATGTTAGCGCTAAAATCTGATCGAGTACAGCGTAGTTCCCTGAAGTATTATTTCCGTTTTCAGCCTCTAAGCCAGGATGCACTAAAAAACCTAATGGACCCAAACGATACTGTATGGTTACCACTACAGCATTACCTCTTTGAGACATGTTTTTACCAAAATACATTTGCGTTCCGCCACTTACTTCGCTTGCAGAACCTTGCTGGTTTCCACCACCATGTATAAATACCATAACCGGTCGAGTTCCTGCGCCTAATTGAGGAGTCCACACATTTAAGTATAAACAATCTTCGTTACCTGTATAGGTAAACGTTGTGCTACCCTGAGTAAAACTTTTTTGAGGGCAAGCAGGAGCAAAGCTTGTTGTTGATAGGGTTCCCGACCAGGCCGTAGGATTTTCAGGAGCTTTCCACCTTAATGTATTAACCGGAGGTTTGGCATATGGTATTCCTAAAAATTGATATGTGCTTCCATTTAAACTGCCTTGTATCTGTCCATATTGTGTATTAACAATCTGACTTTTAAAACTGGTTGCCGTTATGACTAAAATTAAAAATAATAGGGTTTTTAGTTTCATCGTATTATAAGGTTATAATTTAATTAGACTAGATTTATACAGAAAGGTTTAATAACAAAAAATTATTCTTTGCTTTCGTTTAATTTTAGTTTAAAGGCATCCCAATTCATATTCCATGGATCCGTTTTTCGTACAGGTGCAATATCACTGTGTCTTAGTACATATTTAATAGTGTATTTTTTTTTGATATGATGAATGAGTTTCAGTAACGCTTCTGTTTGTTTTTCGGTTGGGGCTTCTGTATACGAAGTCATAATTTCAATACCAATAGAACAGGAGTTAACATTAGTTCTTCCATCGGGTAAACTACTTTTGCCGGCATGATAAGATACATCTTTTTCATCTACTAACTGATATATTGTACCATCACGACCAATAACATAGTGAGCTGATACTTTGTATTGAGAGAACTGTTTAAGCACCAAATCAATATCATATTTATCTCCTCCAGAATTATTAAAAGTAGAATGTACAATTACAGCATCTACATTTCGGTTTTGAGATACAGAATACCCAAAACTTACCTTTTTGTTGGTGATGATTAAAGAATCACTTGCAAAGCCTTGTAAACCAGAAAGGGTTAGATTCAGAAGAATTATATAAAAACAGTATTTCATAATCATGTACTTAATTGATTTTAAATAAAGGATAGTTTTATTATGCTGTTTATTTTAATAATACTACCAATCGGATACTATCAAATATGGGAAATATCTTTAGTTTTTACAAACTTATTCATTGAACTTATTATGATAAGCTAGAATAAAGTGTATGTATTTGCTCTTTGTTCAATGAATTTAAATCACTCATATCTATAAAATAAGTTAACTGCCATTGTTGTGTTTTTTGTGCCTGTTTATTGCTTGCTAAATCCCATGGCGGATAAACCCTCATGCCTCGTTTACCTTCTTTTTTGTCAGTTGATATGATGCCATATTTTTCCAGAGTTAATTTTGAAAAAACAAAATGTCCGAAGTGTTCTTTGTTTTGGCAACAAATAATATAAAAACCAATACCATCATCAGCGTGAAATGGTTCAGTAATTCCTTTTTTATTTCGTTTCCACACAGTTACAAACTGACCTGTTTTGATGGGTGTTATTTTCGCAGTTCTAAAAATAACGGTTTGCCTATTTAACTTAAATGTATAACCACCGTATTCGGAACTTTCGTTTTCTTTTATGAGATCAGAGCAGGTGTATTTTAATGGACGGTAAATAGTTTCTATAAGATGTATTACATT
>JAEUTR010000077.1 GCA_016787365.1 Bacteroidia bacterium | reverse complement strand
ATACCAAACAGTAGTAATACCCACAATGACACCTGCCTTTCCTTAAAATCCTGAAAAGCAATAACCACTGAACTTATGATAAGTACAGCAAAAAATACAATGTTAATGAGATTCATTAATCGGGCGTTACTTCTTTTAACTTTTCGTCAGCAGTAATTTGCCATACGTTAAATTGCCCGTCTCCGTCAAAATCAGCAACGGCAGTTGCTCTGGCTGTAAAATTATTAACCGATGCGTCGGTAATTTCAATTTTGTAATTAGCATTACCATCGGCTGTTACCAATTTAGCCTGTTCAAAACCAATATCGTTTAAATTAGTAGTGTATTTAGAGTTCACATAAAAATGATTTTTCTCTAACATTAATATATGACGCAGTTGTAATTTTGCTTCCTGTGCTTTGGATTTACTAATCATTGGCAAAAACTCGGGTACTGCCAATGCCGATAAAATACCAATAATAGCCATAGCCACCAATAACTCAAACATGGTAAAAGCACCTAGTTTTTGAGTTTTTAAAAAGTGTATAGGTTTATTGATTTTCATTTTAGCTAAGCAAATTTAATTAAATTGTTTGAAAAACATAACATTGTTTTGGCTAAATAATAGGGAGCATAAAAAATCTTTGAGAATAGATGGTAGACAGATTTTGTACGTCACTCATCCCCTGCTCCTTAAAATTTTATAAAAAACTGCGTTTGAAAAAACACAAAATCAATTAATCGGCATTTCAGGCTTCACGGCGCCACCCTTACCAAACAAGCGCATGGCTAATTCTCTGCCAATGCCATCGTCTTTTTTAAATAGCAGTTCACCATCAGTCACAACAACTTTATTGTTAGCGCTTATCACATTAATTTTAGCTTGGTAGGTATCTCCAATTTTATTAAACTGCACATGAGCGGTAGGTACTCCTTCTTTACTGGTTAATTCAATATTGCAATCACTCAAGTCGCTGATCACTTGTTTCACGATAGCATCATTTTGCATGCCTTCAAAGGTCACGTTCATTTCCATCGGTACTTCCGAAAAAAGCATCAGTTGAGGATAAGCTTCAAAGCAATTATTTCTATATAACAAATAATCTTTACCACTACTAGTTTTAGCCATTATTTCAAACACACGGTAAGCAAAGAGTTTCTCATAATTAAAGTCAATTAAATTTTCATTATTGGCAGAGGCAACGTCTTCAAACGGAATGGTTTCGTTCATGAGCTTTTCGCTTTCTCTTTTGGCTTCATCGTCTTCGCCCTGCTCCAACAATAACCGACAAATATTTAAACGGAAATAGCGATTAATCTTTTTACGAGAATCCTGTATCGCATAATCTCTGTATTTGTTCTCAAAGTAAGGCAAACAAAAGTCTTTCAGTAAATACATGGATTCATCGAAACTCACGGTTGCTTCCGAACAAAATAATTCGTACACCAATCTATCTCGCTCAGGATTATTAACCATCGCATTCACTAAAGCGTACTCCAACATTAACTTCTCAAGTTTCAGCGCGCTCATATCAAACAAACCACTTATAGAATACCACCAACCCGAATCAAAAAATTTAACCAACGACATTTTTTTATCTATTAACTGGATACGCAATAAATTAATGGTGAATTCATACTGCGACTGCGTGAGCGTTGTGTTCATGTGCAGCTCCTTGAAATTATCGGCTTTATTTAAAAATAGTTCGCAACTGTCTAATTGTCCATCGTATAAATACGCTCTCGCTAAAGCAATATTATACCAACCAAAACCAGGAATAGAACCGCTCTCCGTAATCTTACCTTGTGCAATAGAAATAGCAGTTTTTGGAAGAGCGGCATACACAAAAATCATGGGCATGTAATAATCGGCCTCCACCAGGGCAAATTTTTGTTTGTATTCTATTCGAGAATAATCTGTTACTGCGTTCGCAAAATCTCCCACCACATGTTCCATGTTGGCATAATTACTCCACGAAACCCGATTGCCTGCAATCAATAATGAATAATAGTACTTAGAGCTATCATAATTTTGATTGTAGTCATGCAATAAAGCTAAGTAGTGATAAACTGTTAATTCATCTTCTTTGGTAGCATATTCTCCATACCAATAATCGTTAGCACTTTTTGTTTCTGCAATGTATGCTAATTGCTCATAGCATTCTCTAAAGGCTTCTTTTTCATTTTCTTCAATCGTGTTTTTTAAGAAAGGATGATCCTTACTTGTAAAAAAACGGTTACGATGATACAACCAAGCTCTGCTACTTCCTACATTAAAAAAATCTCGTTGAAAATGATAACTGTCAATGCGATTGATTATTGCCATCGTTGAGTCAGGCATTTCAAGATTATTATAACAAGAATATAATGCATTGGCAGTGACAAAAAAGTCTTGAAAGAGTACTCTACCAGCATCCATATT
>JAEUTR010000364.1 GCA_016787365.1 Bacteroidia bacterium | reverse complement strand
CCACATTAACATCACACCTAAAAAAGATAAAAGCGTATATACCAATCCTAAATATGGGGTGATTTTACTGAATGGATTATTCTGCATGTCAATCATCTGGTTCTCCATTTGATCTGCCATTTCCGGATTAATAGTTCTAATTTGTTCAATATTTTTCTGCATAGCCTCAGGTGTACTTTGGTAAATACCCCAAATACCTGATATAAAACTCACTGCGCACATAACAAACGATAAAATACACAACACTTTCAAGAACTCTGAACGTTTCGGAGCTTCATTTAAAACATCATTTTCCAATACATTATTATTTTCCATAATTTAATTATTTATTTTTTCAAAGGTAATCTATTAATATAAAAATAAAAACCCTTTCTTGGCAGAAAGGGTTTAAAAATTCAGAGGTTATTATTTTCCTGAAAAAGGAGGATATTTATCAGTCATAAAACTCATGTATATATTTAAGCGAGTTGCCCATCTAAGAGTACCTACAACAAAATCATGCATTCCTTTAGGATATTTTCCGGTAATTAATACCACCCACCAGGCTATTAATACAACAAAATAGGTTCCAATTCCTCTAAAAAACAAACAAATTCCGTGTGGAATATATACATAAAACACTCCTAAAAATGCTCTTAAAAGCAATGTACCTCTGCTTAATGTTTCAGGATAAACAACATAAACATTTGTTTTATCATCTGTTCCACTTGTTCCAAAAGCCGGATAACCATCTGCTAAATTAAGTATACGAGCACTTACTCTTGTACTCCACTTTAATAAGCCTAATTGAAAATCAAAAAATGATTTTGGATATTTTGCTGTAAACAAAACGATCCACCAGGCTACAAAACGTAATAATGCTCCCACAAATCCCATAATTCCTAGCAAAAATCCATGCGGAATCATAATGTATAAAAATCCAAAAAAGCTACGTAATAAAAGCTGACCGCGAGAAAATGACTCCTGATGAAAAATATCAAAAGAAAAGTCCTGATTGTTGTTTGTTTCTTCCATAATTTTATGTTTAAATAGGTTAATTTATTATACTAAACTAAAAAACTATTTTGTGTTACAGAAAATATCATTCATTTAGTTATTAACATTTGTCTAAAAAAACAATGGATTAGTATAAAAAAAATGAAGATTTATCTATGAATTTAATTTTACCCAATCTTTAAAAATTACAGAATCAACCTGTTTTTGAGTTAGCTTCAATGTATCAAAATAAGAAGTTTGTTTTGAACTTTTCGTTAATTTAATAGACTTCAGTAATTGATTAGATGAAACGGTTAATTCAATTTCTGAATCTTTAAAATAAGTCATCCAATCATTAAAATCATTTCTTAAAGTATATCCATTTACGGCAATTATTTCATCTCCAATGCTTAAACCGGCTTTCCAACTTGGCGAATATGGTGCGATTAACGACACTTTTCTATTCATTCCAAAATCTATGGTTTTAAATCCATAAACAGATTCGCTTAGAACTGCGCTTGGTGTTT
>JAEUTR010000345.1 GCA_016787365.1 Bacteroidia bacterium | reverse complement strand
AAATCCTTTTTAAAATAGAGGTAAAAGAATAAAAATTTATGAGAGTTCTGTTTTTTATTAAATGTTTTGTATTGTGTTATTTTGGATTATTGGCTCAAAATAATTTCCCTAACCCTTTACCATTTAAAACATTTGATGTTATCAACAAATCAAAAGGTAATGAAGTTTACAATTTTTCAAAACCTGAAAAAAAAGCATTTTTAATATACGACCTTAATTCTCAAACTTTGGCAGAAGTAATGTTTAATGGTTGTAACTTTGTATTTAACGAAAGAAACATTACCATTTTTCCTGTATTTTATTCCGGTCAATTAGTTAATAAAGGAAATGTTGATATAGGAACCAAAATTCCCACACAACTATACAGAACACCCGAAACTTCCGTTTTAAAAGACTTTAACCTAGTTCCTGCAGATTTTCCGTTGTTAATTGTGTATAACGAAAAAAATGAACTTTGCGGTTTTTCTAAGAATGTGGAAGGTATTGCAGATATTGATTGTGGGATAGAAATGGTAAAATTTAAGGTATTGCGACTGAAGATTATGGTGGAAGAAAAAAATAAAAATTTAACACCGTATGCCGATAAAGAAATTGTGATACTTGGTTGTAACAAAAATGACACGGTTGCTAAATTAATAACAAATAAATACGGTGATTTTAATGCCGAACTTCCTGATATTGATCAGGATTATCTGATAACCGTTAACGAAAAAACTAAAAACAAAAGCATTAATTTTGTGTTATTAGGCACACAATCTGGTAAAGTGGTTGGTAAATTTAAATCAACCGATAAAGGGTTTGAGTATAAACTTTTAAAAACAGAATTAGTGACTCTTCCGGATATAAAAATAGAAGAAGATCTGGAAATGAAATTCACTAATTTTAAGAGTAAATCAGTAAATAATTTTGTGATTACCGAAACCCTGTACTACGAATTAGGAGAAAGCTCTTTATCCGAAGGGTCTAAAAAATTACTGCAAAACATTAAAAAAGTGTTGGATGGATACCCTGAATTTGTATTAAGAGTTATTTCTCACACTGATGCTCAGGGAGATGATCAAAGTAATTTGGCACTTTCTCTCAAACGTTCGGAAGTTGTAATTGACTATCTTAATTCACTGGGAATTAAAATAGAGAGATTAAGTGCTGAAGGAAAAGGAGAAACAGAAATCAGAAACAGATGTGTGAATAATGTGGACTGTTCAGATAAAGAACACGAGTTTAACAGAAGAACAGAATTTAAGTTCACTAAAAAATAAAAACTGAACTTTACAGAAACAGATGTGCCAATGCTGTACCATCTTCTGCCAAATACCAGAAATATAATCCCAAAACAAAGCTTAAGTTCATTAAAAACTGACAAATTTTCGGGTTTTAAAGCGTGGCAAGCATATTGATTAGCTACATTTGCCAAAATTTTTACTATGGAACAGAACGAGAAAGAACCAATTAATCAAACGGAAGAAAACGTTGAATCTAATAATGAGCAACCGGTTGAAGAAACAACTCCCGAAAATAATCAGGAAACTGTGGGACAACCCGTTAATTATGAGGCTAAAATTGCTGAGTTAAACGATAAATATTTACGTCTTTACTCAGAATTTGATAATTACCGTAAACGTACTATTAAGGAAAAATCCGATATTATCCGCTCGGCCGGAGAAGATGTGTTTAAGGCCATCATTCCATCTATCGATGATTTTGAAAGAGCTATTAAAGCTAATGAAACGGTAACAGAAGTAGAGCCAATTAAAGAAGGTATTTCTTTAATTTATCATAAATTAAAGCTTGCTTGCACTCAAAAAGGCTTGGAGCCAATAGAAAGCATAGGAAAACCTTTTGACGTGGATTTAATGGAATCCATCACTAATATTCCTGCACCATCAGAAGAGATGAAAGGAAAAGTGATAGATGAAGTGGAAAAAGGGTATAAACTGGGAGATAAGGTAATTCGCTTTGCTAAAGTTGTAGTAGGTAATTAATTATTGAATTAAAAAAACAATGAATTGTTGTTTTAAAAAAGAAATAGATGTTGAGTTTAATATGAGTGGAGTAATTTAGTTATACAAAAACTCACTAAATCAACATTTAAATAATTGTAAACATGAGCAAAAGAGATTTTTACGAAATATTAGGACTTACCAAAAATGCCAGCGACGATGATATTAAAAAAGCATATCGTAAGTTGGCTATTAAATATCATCCCGATAAAAACCCCGATGATAAAGCTGCCGAAGAAAAATTTAAAGAAGCAGCTGAAGCTTATGAAGTACTGAGTAATCCTGAAAAACGTCAGCGATATAACCAATATGGTCATGCCGGAGTTGGCGGAGCATCAGGTGGCGGTGGAGGCTTTGGTGGCGGTATGAATATGGATGATATCTTTAGCCAGTTTGGAGATATTTTTGGCGGCGGCGGTGGCTTCGGCGGTTTTGGCGGAAGTTCACGTGGTGGTGGAAGACGTGTTGTACGAGGTTCAAATTTACGAGTGAAAGTAAAATTGAATTTACAGGAAGTGGCTAAGGGCGTTGAAAAAAAATTAAAAGTAAACAAATTTGTAAGCTGTAATACCTGCAAGGGTAGTGGGGCAAAAAACGGGACTTTTGATACCTGTAGATTGTGTAACGGATCCGGAGTTCAGGTAAGAACACAACAAACTTTTTTAGGAGCCATGCAAACCCAAACTACTTGTAGTGGTTGTAATGGCGAAGGAAAAACCGTAAAAGATAAATGTAATACCTGTCACGGAGACGGTATTGTAAGAGCGGAAGAAGTAATTTCAATTAATATACCCGCAGGTGTTGCCGAAGGAATGCAACTATCAGTGGGAGGTAAAGGAAATGCCGCTCCTCGTGGAGGCGTAAATGGTGATTTATTAGTATT
>JAEUTR010000302.1 GCA_016787365.1 Bacteroidia bacterium | reverse complement strand
GAAACGCCTTTTATTGGATAAAAAAATAGGATTAGAATTAGTGCCTGCTTATGCCCTAGCCAGTAAAGATAGGGTTTTGCAATTAAAGGGAACAAAAAGCCCCGCTGAAGCGGGGCAATTAAAAAGCGGGAAAAATAATATACATCTCGCTTGGCGGAGAAATAGGGATTCGAACCCCAGGAACCTCACGGTTCAACAGTTTTCAAGACTGCCGCAATCGACCACTCTGCCATTTCTCCAGAGAGGGCAAAAATAGTAATTTTTTTTATTCTACAAGTAATTTTTATAAAATATTTTTTATCACTAACTTTATACTGATTTACATCCCCCTTAATTTGTAAATTAAAAAATATGCGACACTTTATTCTAGTTTTCTCTATACTATTATCCCACACTGTATTTTCAAATATTACAGTATATTTTAATTATGGGGTTTTCAGCACTACCGGATCCAAACCTTATCTTGAAACCTATTTAACAATATCGGGTAATAGCGTAAAGTTTTTGCCAAGTAAAGGTGGGTTTCAGGCTAATGTAAATATTTCGTGGAAGATTTTAAAAGGTTCCGAAGTTGTGAAATCGTCTAACTATAATTTAATGAGTCCTTTGGCAACAGATACTCTTCATTTACCTTCTTTTATTGATTGCCAACGTTTTTCATTGGATAATGGTAAATATACCCTTGAATTAATTGTTTTAGATAAAGCAAATCCCGAAGGAAAAAGCTACCATACTGAGACGATTACCATTTTATTTAATCGCGACAAAAAAGTGTATGGCTCTGATATTCAGGTATTGGAATCTTTTTCTAAATCTTCTGCTACCAATATATTAACTAAAAGCGGATACGATTTGGTTCCTTACAATATCAACTACTATCCCAAAACACAAAATGCTTTAAAATTTTATTTTGAAACTTATAATTTAGATTCGGTTATAGGAAAAGGAAGTAAGTTTGTATATTCTTACTACATTGAAAATAGCGAAAATCTTCAAAAACAAATTGGTCTTTCCGGTTTCCAAAAACAAAATGCCAATAAGGTTAATTCTTTATTAGCACAATTTGATATTTCTCAATTGTCTACCGGAAACTACAATCTGGTTATTGAAGTAAAAGATTCATTAAACACATCTCAAATTCAAAAAAAGTGGTTTTTTCAACGCCAAAGCGATGCGGTTCAAATGGCAAGTAATGAAACATCGCATATTAATACAATTGAAGATTTTTATAATTCAGTACAAAGCGCTGATTCACTAAAACAATTTGTTGAATGCTTATGGCCAATATCGAACACAAAGGATAAAGAAAATCAGATGGTACAAATAAAACGTAAAGAGCCTAGCTTAATGCGTAGTTATTTGGTGGATTATTGGAAAACGCAAGCCGCAGATACCGCTAATCCCTTAACTTTATGGTACTCGTATTACAAATTAGTTTTAGAAACCAATGCACTTTTAAAATGTGGTAAACAAAAGGGATATTATACTGATAGAGGAAGGGTATATTTACAGTATGGCAAACCCGATCAGCGTAATCAGGTAAATAGTGAGCCAAGCACCTACCCTTATGAAATATGGCACTACTATAAAATTTATGACAGTACAACAAAACGTTTTTTTACTAATAAACGGTTTGTTTTTGTAAATTTTGCAATAGCAGATGATTGCTATAAATTAATTCATAGCGACATGAGAGGTGAATTATATGATGAACGCTGGCGCTTTAAATTGGTTAACCGTTCGCAACAATCAATTAATATTGATGACACTAAACCCGGTAATACATACGGAAATAATATAGACGAAAATTTTAATGACCCACGCTAATTTTATGTTGAGTAATAAAGTAGCTGTTGTCATTTTAAATTGGAACGGAAAATCTTTTTTAGAAAAATTTTTACCAATTGTCGTAAAGTACTCTTCAAATGCTCAAATTATTGTAGCAGATAATCAATCAACTGATAATAGTGTTGATTTTTTGAAATCTCATTTTCCTGAGATATCCGTTATTATTAATCCTTTTAATGATGGTTTTGCCAAGGGTTATAATCTTGCCTTAAAACAAGTTAATGCCCAATATTATATTTTACTAAACTCCGACGTAGAGGTTACCGAAAACTGGATTGAACCAATTATTCAATTAATGGAATCTACTCCAAAAATTGCAGCCTGTCAGCCAAAAATACTCGATTACAATCATACATCTAAATTTGAGTACGCCGGTGCTGCGGGTGGTTTTATTGACAAATATGGTTACCCGTTTTGTAGAGGAAGAATTTTTAATGTGTTGGAAGAAGATAAAGGGCAATATGATACGGCAAAAGAAGTTTTTTGGGCAACCGGAGCTTGTATGTTTGTGAGATCTGAGGCTTTTTGGAAAGTTGGGGGATTTGATAACGATTACTTTGCTCATATGGAAGAAATTGATGTATGCTGGCGTATGAAAAATATCGGATATCAAATTTATGTTGAACCAAAATCCAAAGTTTATCATGTAGGTGGCGGTACATTAAATAAATTAAGCCCGAGAAAAACATTTTTAAATTTTAGAAATAATTTAATGACACTTACTAAAAATGCGTCTCCACGTTTTTTATTTTTTAAAATCATTTACAGAATGGTATTAGACGGAGTGGCTGCCTGCAAATTTTTAGTGGAAGGAAACGGGTCGCATTTTATTGCTGTTATTAAAGCGCATTTTTCATTTTACAAACATCTGCCGGCTACCTTAAAAAAACGCGACCATATGCGCTTGATGGAAGATTTTAAAGATACCACTTCTGGCGTATACGAAAATAATATTGTGTATGCACACTTTGTAAAAGGCATAAAACATTATAGTGATTTAAAGCAATGATATTACTGACAACTCTCCTACTCTACTAAAAAAAATGGTACTATATCAGAATAAAGTTGGAATATTAAAATATCTGTCAGTTCGAGCGAAGTTGAGAACACTAGGAAAAATAAGCTAGAACACTTCTCGACTTCGCTCGAAGTGACAATCCAACTTTATTCTGTTATATCTTCTAAAAAATTAACTATTGGCATTAATAAAAGAAGCCGGAATTACCCGGCCTCTTTCAAATAACATTAAAGTAAACAATTATAAATCATCTATATTTATTTTTGCCCCTGCTTGTTTTTCTTTGTGTTTTTTAATTTGTGTTTTTAATGCTTCACAGGCCAAATCAATAGACTCTTCGAAAGACGCCGATTGTTTTTTAGAAAACAACTCCTGCCCTTTTGCTAATATTTTAATTTCTGCTACTTTATTTTCGCTATTAGATGATTTATCTAAACGCATAATTACTTCGCCATTAATTAAACCATCATGAAAAGTTTTTAGTTTGTTCATTCTTTCGTTTGCAAAATCAATTAACTTTTTGTCTGCATCAAAATGCACTGATTGGATGTTCGTTGTCATAATAAATCCTCCTCTTTTTTGTGTTTTTAGTTTATACTCTGTTAATTGTAATTTATTTAATCACCTCGTGGGTGCGCTTGTCTGTATGATTTTTTAAGTTTTTCTATTGTATTATGGGTGTAAACCTGTGTAGCGCTTAAATTAGCATGTCCTAGTAAATCCTTTACCGCATTAATATCCGCGCCATTATTTAAAAGATGTGTGGCAAACGTGTGTCGTAATACATGTGGGCTTTTCTTTTGTATGGTCGTCACCTGAGAAAGATACTTCTTCACGGAGTTGTAAACGGCTTGTTCGCTTAAAGTATGTCCTTTCTCGCTAACCAACAACATAGGATTTGATAAGTTTAGTTCCTGTTTTACTTGTAAATAGCTTTCAAGGTTACGTTTCAAGGCTAAAGAAATTGGAATTATACGTTCTTTATTACGTTTTCCTAAAACTTTAATTGTTGAATTAAATAAATCAAGGTCAACTTCCTTTAAATGAGTTAATTCCGAACGGCGGATACCGGTTTGATAAAATAAGTCCAAAACCAAACGATCTCTTTGTCCGTTAAATCCCTCTTCAAAATTCACATCCGAAAATAAATCTTCCATCTGATGTTCATCTACAAAAACAGGTAATCTTTTGGGTGTTTTTGGTCCCGAAATTTTAGCCATGGGATTATTTTTAATAATCTGCTGACGTTGCAGGTATTTAAAAAATGATTTTAATGACGAAAGTTTGCGATTAACGGAGCGAGCTGTTATTTTATCTTTAATAAGGCTTGCAACCCAGCTTCTTATTTGCTGATAATTTACCTCAGAAACAGTTAAAGATTCTTCCTGAGGGTTTATAAACGTGAAAAATTGCGAAATATCATTTTTGTAGGAGGTAATAGTATGGGCAGAATATTTTTTCTCATACGTTAAGTAATCAAAAAAAGAGTCTATCTGCTTATTGAACATAAAAAACCTAAGGTTATAACGAATTTACTTTAAAAAGTCGCAATAACCTTAGGTTAATATATAAATTTTGTGAAAAAAGCGCTACTATTCTGCAGCTAAACCTAATTGCATTTTTTGCTTATAAACAGCTTTAATGCGGGTTTGTCTATTGGTGATAGATGGTTTTTCGAAATTTTTACGTGTACGTAATTGCTTTACAACACCTGTTTTTTCAAATTTCTTTTTAAATTTTTTTAAAGCTTTTTCAATGCTTTCACCTTCTTTTACTGCTACTATTAACATTATATACGTTTATTAATTTTTAAATTGGGTTGCAAATATATAGGCTAATTAGGTAAAATCCAAATTTTATTAGCAATTAATTGTTTATTTTAGCGTTACAAACCTATCCCAAATGAAAATAATCCGAATTAGTGCCCTGTTTTTTATGTTTTTGGTTATTTCCTGTAAAAAAGAACGCACTTGTGTGTGCAAAAATTCTAACGGGACTTATGATTCAGGAACTTTAGATGCTACAAAAAGCTACGCTAAAAAACATTGTAAGTCTTTGTCGGCAGGTGAAACAGAATGTGAATTAAAAGATTAGTGAATCTTATTTAAACCAAGAACTGTACATTAAATAATTATTGGCAATTCGATTGATTTCACCATTAATTAATTCTTCTGATATATCTTTTACTTTTTTTGCCGGTACACCTGCAAAAATACAACCACTGGGTACTTTTGTGCCTTCTGTTAAAACAGCTCCGGCTGCAATAATGGAATTAGAACCAATTTCACAATTATCCATTACGATGGCTCCCATCCCAATCAATACATTGTCGTGTACTAAACTTCCATGTACGATAGCGTTATGTCCTACAGATACATTATTTCCTAAAATAGTTTTTGTTTTTTGATAGGTGCAATGAATAACCGCTCCATCCTGAATATTCACTTTATTTCCTAATCTGATGGAATTGACATCGCCTCTTACTACGGCATTAAACCAGAAACTGCAATCGTCTCCGCAAATAACATCACCAACAATAGTAGCATTAGGTGCTACAAACGTATTTTTTCCTAAACTTGGTTCGATGCCATTAACTGGTAAAATAAAAGCCATTTACTTCGTAGAAATAATTTTTGTTCTTAACTCCGTAACTTTCAAATCCAATTCTTTCAAAGCATCAACAGTGTATACTTTATCCGTTTTTGAAGAGATAATTTTTTTAATCTCTTGCAAATCAGAAATGATATATGAAGCTTCACTGGTAACTTTAGAAACTTCTAGAAGTTCCAATAAATTATTAAGAGATTCTAATTGATTAAATATTTCTTTAACAATTAGTTCATTCTTAGTCTCTTTTGCTGTTTGACAAGCAACATATAACCCTTCAATCCATGCGCCAGATACAAGTAAAGAAGAAGTTCCCGGACGACCATTTTTTCTTAATGTATTATCTGCGCTTTTAAATGCTTGGGATATAATACTTAATGTTGAATCTCTGTTAGATTGATTTGCCGTCATTCTGTCTCCCATGTTTTCACCAAAAGAATTACTTACTCCAATGCTTTTTGCAATAATATTTACACATTTGAAGTACATC
>JAEUTR010000269.1 GCA_016787365.1 Bacteroidia bacterium | reverse complement strand
GTAAATATAAATGATGGAATAGAATCAACCCTTATTTTACTAAAAAGTGCTGTTCCGTCGAATACAAAAATAATAACATATCTATCAGAAATTCCTATTATAGAATGTTTGCCTGGAAAACTGAATCAGGTATTTATGAATTTATTTAGTAATGCCTTATATGCCATCAAACAAAAGAATTCAGAAGATGAGAATTCTTTAACGGTTTCTACATATATTTCAGGAGAAAATGTAATAGTTGAGATAAAAGATACCGGAATAGGAATGACCCCAGAAGTGAAAGCGAAAATTTTTGATCCATTCTTTACTACCAAAGATGTTGGCGAAGGAACTGGTTTAGGGATGTCGATTGTGTTTAAAATAATAGAAAGTCATGGTGCTAAAATTGTTGTAGAATCAGAATATGGTGTTGGAACGAAAATTCTGTTAATTTTGAATAAAAAAATTAATTTCACACCGGCGATATAATGTCTGAAAAAATTAAAATATTATATGTTGATGATGAGGAACAAAATCTTGTTTCTTTTAGGGCAAATTTTAGAAAAATATATGATGTTTACACCGCTATCAGTGCCGAAGAAGCTTTTGTATTATTAAAAGACGTACATATTCCCATCATTATCTCAGATCAGAGAATGCCACAAATGACTGGCGTTGAATTTTTGGAACAAACTGTTAAATTGTATCCAGACTGCATTAGATTATTAATTACCGGACAGGCAGATATCGAAGTTGTAATTGAAGCAATTAATCGTGGACAAATTAGTAAGTATATCCAAAAACCATGGGATTGGGATAAGTTATCAATAGCCATTGATAATTGTGTGACATTATATACATCAGGCATAGAATTAAAATTAAAAAACGAAGAGTTACAAAAAATAAATGAAGAGCTTAATAAATTCGTATATAGTGTATCTCACGACTTGCGATCTCCTTTAACATCCATTCTTGGAGTGATTAATCTTACAAAGCTAATGCCTGAATTAAAAGTAGCTGAAACCTATTTTGAAATGATAGAAGGCCGTGTATTAAAATTAGATACTTTTATAAAAAAAATTATAGATTACTATAAAAATGCACGTTCCGAAAAAGTTCTTGATCAGATAGATTTTAAAACATTAATACCGCCAATTTGGGAAATTCATAAAAAACAAAATAACACAATTAATTTTGAGCTTCATATAAATCAGGAAGTGGTTTTTTTGAGTGATTATTACAGATTAGGAGTTATTTTCGAAAATTTAATTTCAAATGCTATTAAATATCAAAAGCCTTTTGCCGACGAGAAATTTATTAAAATTAATGTAGATGTTAATGTTCAGAGAGCAGAAATTGTAATTTCGGATAATGGCATTGGAATTAATGATATACATTTAGAGAACATTTTTAAACTTTTTTATAGAACCGAAGATTCTTTAAATACAGAAGGTGCCGGCATTGGTTTATACATTGTAAAAGAAGCTGTTGAAAAAATAGACGGTGAAATTAATGTTGTTTCAAAACCGGGTGAAGGAACTTCCTTTAAAATACTTATTCCTAATATTCCGAACTCATGAAAGAGAAAATTACCATAATGTTAATTGATGATAATAGAATAGATTTATTTATTCATAATGAATTTATTAAGCAAATGAATATAGCGGATACTATTCTTGAGTATTCAATAGCATCAGAAGCATTAACTTTTCTTGAACAAAATAATGAGTCTCAATGGCCGGATTTGATTTTATTGGACATTCATATGCCCGTAATGAATGGATTTGATTTTTTAGAAAAATATTCAACGCTCCTTTTATCTAACAGGCAAAAATGTCACATCATAATTGTGTCTTCATCTTTGGATGTAGGAGATAAGTTAAGGGCAAAAGAAAGCGAATACGTTTTAGAATTACTTGAAAAACCACTTAATACCGAAAAATTAAAAAAACTGCTCGTTGAGAATAAAATTATTTCGATCGGGTAAAATAGTATA
>JAEUTR010000250.1 GCA_016787365.1 Bacteroidia bacterium | reverse complement strand
CATACTCAATTTGGTGTAAATTATGCTTACCATTTTAAAATCAGCAAATTTTCGGAAATAAGAATGGGCGCAAATTTAAACTATAACATGAAACGCTTGGATTTTAGTAAACTTAAATTTAATGATCAGATAACTACAGGCTCAGGTACATCAGTAGAAGCTCAGAATTATGAGCAACTCACATTTATGGATTTTGCAGCAGGAGCTTTATTAAATTCAACTGAATATTGGCTTGGCTTAAGTGCAAAACATTTAACACAACCAAATAGTAGTTTAACAGGTGATGTAGTGCCCTTACCTATTACACTTAGCTTGCACGGTGGTTACAGGTTTATCATAGAACAAAAAACAAAAAATGACATCAAACGTTATGTTTCTCCAGCATTTAATTACAGACATCAACAAAAATATGATCAGTTAGATATTGGCGTGTACTACTATCATGTACCTTTAAATGTTGGGTTATGGTACAGAGGATTACCATTTAAAAAATATGCGCCAACATATGCCAGCAGAGAATCTGTAGCTGTATTGGTAGGCTTTGATCTTACTGATTATAATTTACGAGTTGGTTATAGCTACGATATTACTGTATCAAAATTAGGGATTACAAATTCTTTAGGCGCACATGAAATTTCATTGATATATGAAATCGCTAAAAAGAAAAAGAAAAATAAACGCGTTTTGGTAAGCTGTCCTAAGTTTTAATTATCTGAACCTTTTCCCTACATTCATGTTTACATAGTATGATTTTTGACTATTTAATAAAAGGTCTTTTAATAGGCTTTTCTATTGCTGCTCCTGTTGGCCCAATTGGTGTTTTAGTAATCAGAAGAACATTAACCGAAGGTCGCTTATCCGGATTTGTAACAGGACTGGGCGCAGCCGTTGCTGATGGAACTTATGGTTTTATTGCTGGATTTGGATTAACCAGTATTTCTAGTTTTTTAATATCTCAACAATTTTGGATGAAGTTATTTGGAGGTTTGTTTTTACTTTACTTAGGGATTAAAACACTCATCAGCAAAGCTGCAACAAAAGAAGCAAATATTGATAGTAATGGACTATTAAAAAACTTCACCTCTACTCTACTTCTTACTATTACAAATCCAATTACTATTTTATCTTTCTTTGCAATTTTTGCGGGTTTAGGCTTAGGGCAAGAAAAAACAAGTTACCTATCTTCAACTACCTTAGTATTAGGTGTTTTTGTAGGATCAGCATTTTGGTGGTTAATATTAAGTAGCGTGTTAAATTTTTTTAGCAATAAAATTACATCTAGTGGATTAACATGGATTAATCGCTTCTCAGGGCTATTAATTATATCGTTTGCTTGTTTTGCATTTTATTCTCTTTTATAAAACAGATTCTTTAAAAAAAATCCCCAACCGTTTTAGCGATTGGGGATTTTTAATTTAAAGATATTAAATTATTTAATTTTAAAAGCTGCTTTTACTTTAGCAACGTAATCTAATTTTTCCCAAGTAAATAATTCTACTTTCATAGTTTTAGTTTTTCCATCAGGAGATTTGAAAGTTTTAGTTACTACTTCATTTTTACGTCCCATGTGTCCGTATGCTGCAGTTTCGCTATACATTGGTGTACGTAATTTAAAACGTTGCTCAATAAAGTAAGGACGCATATCAAATACTTTTTGAACAATTTTAGCAATTTCGCCATCCGTCATTTTTACTTTTGCAGTTCCATAAGTATCAATAAAAATACCCATTGGTTGAGCTACACCAATTGCATAAGATACTTGAACTAAAACTTCATCACAAACACCTGCTGCTACTAAGTTTTTTGCAATATGACGAGTAGCATATGCTGCTGAACGGTCAACTTTACTTGGATCTTTACCAGAGAAAGCACCACCACCGTGAGCGCCTTTTCCACCGTAAGTATCTACAATAATTTTACGACCAGTTAAACCTGTATCTCCGTGTGGTCCACCAATTACAAATTTACCAGTTGGGTTAATATGATAGTTAATTTTGTTGTTAAATAAATGCGCGTATTTAGGATATTTCTTTTTAACGCGAGGAATTAAAATATCAACGATGTCTTTTTTAATTTTCGCTAACATTTTTGGTTCTGTATCAAAATCATCATGTTGTGTAGATACTACAATAGCATCAATACGAACCGGTGTATTGTTATCATCATACTCTAATGTTACCTGAGATTTTGCATCAGGACGTAAATATTTAATTTCTTTATTTTCTCTACGTAATGCTGCTAGTTCCAATAAAATACCATGAGCTAAGTCTAATGCTAAAGGCATATAGTTAGCTGTTTCGTTAGTTGCATAACCAAACATCATTCCTTGGTCACCTGCACCTTGCTCTTCTTTTTTCTTTCTGTCAACTCCTTGGTTAATATCAGCAGATTGTTCGTGAATAGCAGATAAAATACCGCAAGAGTTAGCCTCAAACATATATTCGGATTTAGTATATCCTATTTTGCGAATTACTTCGCGAGCAATTTCCTGAACATCTAAATATGCTTTTGATTTTACCTCTCCTGCTAAAACAACCTGTCCTGTAGTAACTAATGTTTCACAAGCTACTTTACTTTGTGGATCGAATGCTAAAAAATTATCAATTAGTGCGTCTGAAATTTGATCGGCAACCTTATCCGGATGGCCTTCTGATACTGATTCTGAGGTGAAAAGATATCCCATGTTTTTTGTTTATATTAGTTTTTAATTAGTTTATTTTTTTTATAAGAGCAACAAATTTAAAGTTTTGAATTGGGAATAAAAAAAATGTTTTGAACAATGATAATTATAGAGTTTACAACATTAAAAAGCCTTATTCACATATTTGCAAATAAGGCTTTTTATATAAAACTATTATTTTACTTTAAACATCCAACCCATTTTATCTTCAATTTTCCCTTTACGAATACCTCTTAAGGTTTCATCAACTTTGTTAGAGAATTTGCGATCTGCTACTGCAGGTAATTCCATATAATTATCCTGATAACCAATACCAATAATAGAAGCTATTGTTGCCGCTGTTCCAACACCAAATGCCTCTTTGATTTCACCTTTAGCATAGGCATCTAGAATTTCCTGAATAGAAATTTTTCGTTCTTCTACTTTCATACCCCAATCTCTGGCTAATGCTAAAACACTTCTACGGGTAATACCATCTAAAATAGTATCGCTTAATGCCGGAGTTACAACCGTATCTCCAATTACAAACATTAAATTCATCGTTCCTGATTCTTCCAAGAAAGAATGAGTAGCTCCATCTGTCCAGATTACCTGCTGATAACCTTTTTGTTGTGCTAGCTTAGTAGGATATAAACTGCGACCGTAATTACCTGCAGCTTTTACAAATCCTACTCCACCTTGCACCGCACGAATATAATTGGTTTCAATTAATACTTTAATTGGCTCACTATAATATTTACCTGCAGGACAGGTAATGATTATAAATTTATAAGTATCGCTAGGTTTCACACCAATAGCTTCATCAGTAGCAATTAAAAAAGGTCTGATATATAACGAACCTGTTTCTGATGTTGGAACCCATGCAGAATCTAATTTCAGTAACTCTAATAATCCACCCATAAAAATCTCTTCAGGAACCTCTGGCATTGCCATACGCACTGCTGATTTATTCATACGGTTGAAATTATCCAAAGGTCTAAAAATATTTACTTCTCCAGATTCGGATTTATAGGCTTTCATTCCCTCAAATATAGCTTGCCCGTAGTGTAATGCGGACATTGCATAACTCATTGGCATATCTCTGTATGGAGTAATATAAGCTTTCTCCCATTTTCCATCAGCATATTCGGCAATAAACATGTGATCCGAAAAACATTTACCAAAAGGAACATTGTTCACATCATTCTCGCTTACTCTACTGTGAGCGGTTTTTTCAATTTTAATATCAGCGTTTGCAGTCATTATTTTTGTATTGTATATAACAAATTAGCACATAATTTTTGTTAGTACAAACTATTTAGTCGATTATTTTAGGGGTTTAAAGGAAAAAATAGCATTTCTGTAATTTTTCTCAAAAAATTTGTTTTTGATATAATTTTACTATTTTAGCACAACTTATTAACAATTTGAAGTTTATTGTCCATATTCTATTTATCGTGTTTTTCCTTCCAAGTGTTGTGAAAGCTGAAGGGGAACCCAAAAAGGACACTACGCGCCTAAAAATTGACGCGTCTTCAATTTCGAATGAAAAAACCGGTGTCACCAAATTGCAACTTGTGCGCATGGTAGATTCTATATTGGATTTAGAAACAATCAATGAACAGGAAATAGAATTGATTAGCTATTATAACAGTATTCTTGCTTCAAAAGACGCCAATTTAACGATCGTAAAATAT
>JAEUTR010000235.1 GCA_016787365.1 Bacteroidia bacterium | reverse complement strand
CGGCTTCTTTTACAATTAATGCCCCAGCAGCTACATCCCAAGAATTTAAATTATATTCAAAAAAAGCATCAACTCTACCACAAGCCAGATAACATAAATCGGCAGCTGCGGCACCAATGCGCCTTACACCGTGGGTATATTTCATTAAATAAGTTAATGTGTTTATAAAATCATCTAACCTCGAAAAATTATAAATCGGAAATCCGGTAGCAATTAAACTATCCGAAAGCTTGTTTCTATTAGAAACAGAAATTTTTGTTTCATTCAAAAAAGCACCACCGCCTTTATAGGCATAAAAGCATTCATTTTGAGCTACTTCGTATACAACACCTATGATTATTTCCCCTTTAAATTCTAAAGCTATACTAATAGCATAGCATGGAATGCCATGTATAAAATTAGTGGTGCCATCTAACGGGTCAACAATCCAATTGTATTCTTTTCGTTCTGTTTTTGTATTTTCTTCAACAATAAAACCTGCTTGAGGAAAAATTAACTCCAATTTTTCCACCAATAATTTCTCTGAAGTTTTATCAACATAACTTACTAAATCATTTAACCCTTTTATTTCTACTTTGTGATATGAAAATGATTTACGTTCGGTTCTAATAAATTCTCCAACTTCTTTGGCGCAGGTTACAACTTGTTTGGTAATTATATCTAAGTTCATTTGAAAAATATTTTAGTAAAACTAAGGATAAGGACATTAATATGGAAGATTTATCTAAAAAATGACAATTATTAAAAATAATGAGAAAGTATTGCTAACATTATTTTGTAGTAAGAAGTATTATATATATTTTTCAAAAAAATTAACTGATATGAGTACTACATTACAACCACAAAAATCCAAAGTATCTAAACTTGCTGAAAACATTATTGGTTCCGAAATTATAAAGTTAGCGGGAGAAGTAAATGAAAAAATAAAGCAAGGAGAAAAAATATACAATATGACTATCGGAGATTTTAATCCGAAAGAATTTCCAATTCCTACTGAATTAAAACAATATATTGTTGATGCGTATTTTGATGATCAAACAAACTATCCGGCAGCAGATGGTATGTTGGAACTACGTAATGCAGTTTCTAATTTATTAAAAGAACGTGGAAATTTAGATTACAAAAATGATGAAATTTTAATTGCAGGAGGTGCGCGCCCTGTTATTTACAGTATTTTTAAAGCATTAGTTGATGCGAATGACACGGTTATTTTTGCTGTTCCATCATGGAATAATAATCATTATTCTTATTTAAATTTTGCTAAATCTGTAGTTATTGAAGCTACTCCTGAGCAAAACTTTATGCCAACTGCCTCAGATATAAAACCTCATATACAAGAAGCTACTTTAGTAGCTTTATGTTCACCTCAAAACCCAACCGGAACTATTTTTAGTAAAGAAGGATTAGAGGAAATTTGCGATATGATTTTAGCTGAAAATATCCGTCGTGGACCGGATGCGAAACCTGTTTATTTAATGTATGACCAAATTTACTGGGCATTAACATTTGGAGAAAATAAACATTATAACCCTGTTGTATTACGCCCGGAAATGAAAGCCTATACTGTTTTTGTAGATGGTATTTCAAAATCATTAGCAGCAACAGGAGTTCGAGTAGGATGGAGTATGGGACCAAAACCAATTATTGATAAAATGAAAGCTATTTTAACTCATGTTGGAGCTTGGGCACCAAAAGCTGAGCAAATGGCTACTGCAAAATATTTAAGTAATTTATCGATGTATGATACTTTTATCGAAGAACAAAAAACAAAAGTTATTACGCGTTTAGATGGATTTTACAAAGGATTTCAGAATCTTAAAAATGAAGGATTTAAAGTTGATGCTATTCCTCCTCAAGCGGCCATTTATTTAACCATTAAATTTGATTTACATGGAATGAAAACAAGTGATGGAACAGTATTGGCTACTACCAAAGATATTACAAAATTTATTTTAGATGAAGCTAAACTGGCAGTTGTTCCATTTTATGCTTTTGGAGCATCAGACAATTCTCCTTGGTACCGTATGTCAGTGGGAACATGTAAAGTTACGGATGTGGCAGATGTGATTTCTAACCTGAGAAATGCTCTGTCAAAATTAAAATAAGCCCATTTTTAATAAAAATGGAGGATTAATTGTGAATAACTATTGTTTGTATCACAAAATGTCTTATATTTGTAACCCTATTTAAAGATAACAATAAAAGAAGAATAACATGTATTTAACATCAGAAGTAAAGAAAGACATTTTTAAAAAACACGGTGGTAGCGATAAAAACACTGGTTCTGCTGAATCTCAAGTGGCATTATTTACTCACCGTATAGACCATTTAACAGGTCACTTAAAAAACAATAAAAAAGATTTTGGAACACAACGTGCTCTATTAAACTTAGTAGGTAAGCGTCGTGCTTTATTGGATTACTTAAAAAACACGGATATTATGCGTTACCGTGCGGTTATTAAAGTATTAGATATCCGTAAATAATAATGGGTTCTTATTAATTTTAAGGGGCATTTCGAGAAATCGAAATGCCTTTCTTATTTTTATTATCTTTACAGAAAATTAGAAAACAAATATAAACCGTACCAAAAACGTTGGTACACAATACAAAA
>JAEUTR010000215.1 GCA_016787365.1 Bacteroidia bacterium | reverse complement strand
CTTTGTCAAATTTTCCATTTTTATTAATGTCCTGATAATAAATAATATTTTGAGCTAAAGCGTCTCTTACATTTAATTTAATTTCAAATTTATTTTTTATGGTTTTTGACAATTGTAAGTCTAATACATGGCGTGGATTTTCCCATATATTTGGTTCGTTAATATCTCCAACAATAACAATACGTTTTCCTACATAATTGTAAGATAGACTAATTCCAAAATCATAATCGCTATCAATGTATTGTATACCTGCATTGATGATAATCGGACTTTGACCTTGCAGTGGCCTTGGTTCCACATTATTTAGTTTTGATACATCAACTGAGGATTGTATGTAAGAAAAATTAGTAAACAAAGTTGTTCCATTTAAAAATTTGGAAGAATCGCTTTTGAAAATTGTAGATAAAAGTATTCTGTATTCTAACTCTAACCCTAGATTTGTTGCTTTTGGGACATTTGAAAAATTGATAGAACGCAGTTGTCCATTTCCGGCAATTTGTTCAATAGCATTATTAATATCTTTATAAAATAATGATGCCGATAAAATTTGCCCTGGTTTTTTAGGATAGTATTCAAATCTTAAATCAAAGTTATTGATGATAGCGCGTTGCAGAGAATCATTGCCGGATATTTGATAATCTGTAACAAAGTCATAAAAATTAAACGATGCCAATTCCCTAAATTCAGGTCTGTTAACTGTTTTGTAATAAGCACCACGTAAATTAGTTCTTTCGTTAATAGACCATACAGCATTTATAGATGGCAAAAAATCTATTACTGTTGTATCTTTTGTTTTTTCTGTAAAATCAGGATTTTGTGTATTTAATGTTTGCATATAAGATTCAACTCGTAATCCGTATATAAAACGTAATTTGTCTTTAATACGAGAATCAGCCATTAAATAACCGGCGTTAAGAGCTGACGCAGCTTTGTAGGAATCAATATAAGTAGTTGATTCTGTTAATTTAAAACCTCCATCATTACTTCCAGGGCCATCAACTAGTCCCATGTTTTGTGAACTGAAAATTTCGTTTTCGCTTAATAAAAGTAAATCGGTATTAAATAGAATAGCTTTTGGATTGGTTTGTGAACGCGGAATATTATATCTTGTAAATCCTAATAATCTTGCAGCAAATTCTCTGGTTCGGTATTGATTAAAACCTCCTAATTTAATTTCGTGTTTTGTATTTTTAATTTCAATAGTTTTTGATATATCATATTTTATGCTGTATAGCTGTTCTTGGGTTTTTGCAAAAAACATAGATCCCGCACTTGTAGTGCCAACAACATCAGGAACTATTACCGCAGCATATTTTACGGAATCACTTTCTGAAGCAGATGTTTTTTGATATACCATTCTTCGTAAGTTAGGAATATCACGCTTAATGTCGCTAAACCCGCCAATCCATTTTATTTTAATTTTTCCTTTTGGGATAAAATGATCTCCATTTAGTTGTCCAGTATAAATATTATTTTGTGTAAAAAATCTTACGTTAGATTTTTGCCATTCTGGAGATGAAGGGTCGCTTGCGTTAGATATTCCTTTTCTGCTGGTAACTTTATCGTCTGTATTGATGGAGTACAGATTTTTTAATCCTAATTGATTATTATCATTTAATTTATAGGATAAGTTCCATAGTAAACTGGTTAAAATATTATTACTAAAAGTTGTATCTGTAAATTCTCTTATTTTTTGCACAAAATCTCCCTGCTCTTCAAATTCTCTTCGATCAGTTATAGTAGTATTATTATTGTTATTGTAAGTAAGTGCCGCTATACTTCCAAAATCTCTTTTAAATAATTTAAATATATTGGCTTGAGTTAATTGTATATTCAAATTTGGCAAGGCCATTTTGTTTTGTATGCTCCAATCATAATTAATATTTTTAGCTTGATCTACTCTGTCATTATTAGATTTGGTTTGAGCATTTGATTCCGTTGAAGGAATTGCCCCCGGCAATTGTCTGCTACCGTCATCAATTCCTAACCAATCTGTTTTTCCTCCCTTATAAGTTTTAAAATTTTTAAAAGTTGTTAATGAATTATAACCTCCTGAGATAGATACACTAGTACTGTTTTTATCAGGGATATTTTTTGTATTGATTAAAATTACACCACCGGCAAAATCTCCGGGTAAATCAGGAGTCGCTGTTTTTAAAATCACCAAATTATCTAAAATGCCAGAAGGAAATATATCAAAAGCAAACGCTCTTCTATCGCTTTCCGAACTTGGTAATGGGGATCCATTTAAATAGGCTGCATTATATCGGTCACTCATTCCACGTATAATTGCAAATTTATTATCCTGAATACTTGCACCGCTAACTCGCTTTAAAACATCACTCGTATTTCTGTCCGGAGTTTTTTTAATGCTTTCTGATGAAATACCGTCACTTACACTTGCATTATTTTTTTGCATTACAAATAACGTGTTTGTATTCTCTTTGTTCATTTCAGCCTGAACAACTACTTCATTTAGTGTTTGCGAACTGGATTGATCGAGACCAATGTTAAAATCAGTGACATCGTTTTCTTTTACAACGACATCTACAAATTTTTTGTTATCATATGTAATGTAACTTGCTATTAATGTATATTTTCCGGGTTGAAGACCATTTAATGAAAAATTTCCGTCAAAATCGGCAGATGCTCCCTTGGTTGTACCTTCTATTAATACTGTAGCGCCAGGTAACGTTTCTCCTGTTTTTGAATCGATAATTTTACCAATA
>JAEUTR010000202.1 GCA_016787365.1 Bacteroidia bacterium | reverse complement strand
TGGCAGTTACCCTAACACTGTTATTATCATCATTAACAATAGTAAGGCCATTATTAATTAATAAGATGCTGAATTGTATTGGAGCTGTTAATGTTACAGATGCTGGTTATATGGTTGATTCAGAAAAAATATCTTATATCAATTACATGGGTTTATTATTAATTGGAGTATTGTTGACCGAAGCATTATTACAGTTTACTAATATTTATGTCACTAATTTATTAGGTCAAAATATTGTTAAGGATTTACGATTACAAGTGTACACTCACATATTGAAATTAAAGAATACCTATTTTGATAATACACCGGTTGGAACATTAGTAACCAGAGCTATTTCGGATATTGAAAGTTTAAGCGATGTATTTTCGCAAGGTTTTATTGTAATCTGTGGTGATATTTTAATGCTGGTGATTTTTATTACAGCGATGTTAATGAAAAACTGGGCAGTTGCTTTGGTAACATTAAGCACCATTCCTTTACTTTTAATAGCAACCAATTTATTTAAAAACGGCGTTAAAAAAACTTTTACGGAAGTAAGAAATGCCGTCGCTTCTTTAAATGCTTTTACTAATGAACATATTTCGGGAATGCGTATTGTGCAGTTATTTAACCGTGAAAAAATTGAATACGAAAAATTTAAAGAAATTAATGAAAAGCATAAAGTAGCAAACATCCGTTCCATTTGGTATTACTCCGTATTTTTTCCTGTAGTTGAGATTTTATCGGCGGTTTCTATAGCTCTGTTTGTTTGGTTTGCAGGCTTAAAGGCAAACGACTATAATTTGCAATTAGGTGATATTACTTTTTTTATCATGATGATTAATATGGTGTTTCGTCCTATACGAATGCTAGCGGATAGATTAAATACTTTGCAAATGGGAATTGTGGCTTCGGAACGTGTTTTTAAAGTGATTGATACAGATGAAATTATTTCTGAAACAGGAACAGTATCTGCCAAAAACATGCAAGGTAAAGTAGAATTTAAAGATGTTTGGTTTGCCTATAAAGAAAATAATTATGTACTAAAGGGAGTTTCATTCACTATTAACCAAGGAGAAACTGTTGCTATTATTGGAGCTACCGGTGCCGGTAAATCAAGCATTATTAATTTACTAAGCAGATTTTATGAAATTAATAAAGGGCAATTATTAATTGATGATGTAGATGTATCTAACTATAAATTAAATGAATTGCGAGAATCAGTTGGGGTTGTTTTGCAAGATGTGTTTTTATTTAGTGATACTATTTTAAATAATATTACACTGCATAATCCTGATATAACCGAAGAGCAGGTGGTTGCAGCTGCTAAAAATATTGGTATCCATGAATTTATTACGTCATTACCAGGCGGTTATCATTACAATGTTAAGGAACGCGGTGCGATGTTATCTGCCGGGCAAAGACAATTAGTAGCATTCGTTCGTGCATACGTTTATAATCCTCCAATTTTTGTGTTAGATGAAGCAACATCATCTATTGATTTAGAAACTGAAAAATTAATTCAAAAAGCCTCGTTTGAATTGGCAAAAAATAGAACCTCTATTATTATTGCACATCGTTTATCAACGATTCATCATGCTAAACAAATTATTGTGATGGATAAAGGACAAATTATTGAGCAAGGTCACACATCCGAATTAGTAGATAAAGTGGGTGGTGTTTATAAAAAAATGCTGGAACTGGCTTGATAATTCTGCTCTAAAACTGTTTAGCGAAATTTTAACTTTTTACTCTATCTGTTTTTTTCATATTTTTAAGTAATTAACTTATTCTATGAGAAAAATTTTATTTATTATTTCCTGTTTTATTTCATTACATGTTTTTTCAAATTCGGGAAACGAGTTACTAATTCATAATCCTTACAGTGAATTTTTTAAAAAAGCATACAGCTTAAATCCGTCTATACCAAAAGGAATTTTAGAATCGGTGGCTTTTTCTCAAAGTCGTTTTGAAAATTTGGGAACCAGTGCACAGGAGTCGAGTTGTATTGGTTACCCTACAGCTTATGGCGTAATGGGTTTAACCGAAGACGGTAAAGGTTATTTTAGAAACAACTTATTATATGTTGCTCAGTTATCAGGTTATTCTGTTGAGGATATAAAAAGTAATCCCGAAAAAAACATATTGGCATATGCTAAAGCATTTTCAGTATTACAAAATCAGTTATCTGTTAAAGGATACAATTTAAAATTGTATATGCCAATTTTTGTTGCCTTGAGTGAATTACCCCTGGTAAATGATTTACAAAATGATTTTGCTATGAATTCACATTTATATCAACTGTACTGGTTTCTATCAAAGGGAGAGTTTCAGGATTTTTACGGTTATCCTGATTATACAATTAATCTTAAAGAGATCTTTGCTTCCAATTATGAAGTATTAAGTTCATCTTCTATTACCATAAACACTAAAGGCATTAGTAATACATCTGGTAATGTTTATCGTTCTTCAGGCATTGCCAGTACAGTAGCATCTCCTGATTATCCTGCCGGAATCTGGAATCCAACAACTTGTAATTACAGTTCCAGAAGTGGTACTGCTATTACAGCGGTAGCCATTCATTTTGTACAAGGTTCGTATGCCGGTTGTATATCGTGGTTTAAAAACTGTAGTGCTTCTGCTTCGGCACATTATGTTATTCGGAGTTCGGATGGACAAACCACGCAGATGATATATGAAAGTGATAAAGCTTGGCATGCTGCTTCCGCCAATCCCTATACATTGGGAACAGAACATGAAGGTTATATTAATAATGCATCCTGGTTTACCGATGCCATGTATCAGGCAAGTGCCGATTTAACCAGAGACATGTGTACAAGCAATGGTATAAATCCGTTGCGATGTTATTATGGACCGGGTTGTAGTGGAACCACCGCACAATGCGAATTGGGTGGTTGTGTAAAAATAAAGGGTCATCAAATGTATGCTAATCAAACTCATACCGACCCAGGTCCGTTATGGAATTGGGAAAAATTTTATAAGTTGATTAATAATACACCGGCAGTAACTACCGTAACTACTACAGGAGGCACATTTTATGATGCAGGCGGCTCTGCCGGTAATTACACAAATGACGAGCGAAAATTATGGTTGTTTCAACCTTCGAGCGGAGCTACCTCAATCAGTATGAACTTTACTGCATTTAATTTAGAAAACAATTATGACTACCTGTTTATTTACGATGGTAATTCAACTAATGCTCCTTTAATTGGAAAATATACAAGCACAGTGTCGCCGGGTAATATAAATTCTACAGGCTCTAGTTTATTAATTGAGTTCCGTTCAGATTGTGCTACAACCACTTCAGGATGGGCAGCTACATATACTACTAATGCAGTAGTTACACCTACCACATCCACAGATAATATTTCTCCTACTACTTTGGTGAGTACTGTAGGAGCATGGAAAACAGCAAATTTTACTGCTACCTTTACAGATGCTGATAATGTAGGAGGTTCGGGACTAGAAAAAAGTTATTATCAGGTAATTGATTTTAACGGAACTGAATGGAGGGGAAATCAAGCAAAAGGATTTTTTTCAGATAATTTTGATGTAGCAATTCATTCAGACTGGACTCAGGCCTCCGGCAGTTGGACTATTACCAACAACGCTCTTGAACAGTCTTTAGAAACAACGCCTACAGCATCTAATACAAATATTTATGCAGCTTTAACACAAACGTTATCAGATCGTTATTTGTATAATTTTAAAGGTAAAATTGAAGGCACTGGAAATAACAGAAGAGCAGGACTTCATTTTTTTATTGATAATCCCGCTTTGCCAAACAGAGGAAATTCCTATTTTGTGTATTTCAGATTAGATGCTCCAAGGGTTCAGATTTATAAAACAGTAAATGATGTGTTTTATTTAAAAGCAGATTCTGCAAATGTTTCTATTATTGAAAATCAATGGTATGATTATAAAGTTATTTTTGACAGAACAACAGGTAAAATAGATGTTTATAAAGATAATACCCTAGTTGCCACATGGACAGATAATGTGCCTTTGGTGGCAGGTGATGTTGCTCCGTTAACAAATGGCAGTTACATTTCTTTCAGGAGCGGAGATTGTAAATGGAGTTTAGATGAAATAAAAGTATACCGTTCTCGTCCAACATCGTCAGTAAGCGTTTCGGTTGGTTCCGGAAATACAAATGATATTCGTTATCAAAATCCTAACCCTACTCAGTTTGCTGCCAAAGTTAAATCAATTGTAAATGATGCTGCAGGGAATTTATCATCTATTGATTATCATGATTTAAATATAGACTGGACTAATCCAATTGATATAGCAACGATTAATGATGGTAAGGCAACTGATATTAATGTAGTTGTTACAAGTGATTCATTATCTGCAAACTGGACTTCATCTTATGATCCAAATTCTGCTATTGAGCAATATTGGTATTCTATCGGAACCAGTCCGGGTGCTGTAAATACATTAACGTGGACCAGTAACTGGGGCGATACAACGGTGACAGCAAAAAATTTGTCGTTAACAGCAGGAACAACATATTATTTTAATGTAAAATCCGAAAATAATGCCGGTTTATTTAGTAATGTTATCAGTACCAATGGTCAAACGGTTTCTGTTTCAACAGGAGTAGAAAATTTAACCGAAAGTAATTTGGTGAATGTATATCCAAATCCTTTTAATAATTCATTTACAGTTACTTTGGGTTTAGAAAATGACTCAGATATTCGTATGACATTGGTAGATGCGTTGGGAAGAGAAATAACCTCATATCAAACCAAAGAAAGTAAAGGTGTTTATACTAAAACAATTGATGCGGGAGTTTTAAATTTAAGTTCGGGATTATATTGGATTAAAATAAAATATAATAATGTGGAGCTTTGTAAAAAGCTGGTTAAAAATTAAGAAGATGTATTAGAATTAATAGCGATAAAATTTATTTTGAAGCGTTGAATATTAATTCAGCGCTTTTTTATTTTATATAAAACTAGTATTATTACTTAAAATTAAAATGAAACATATTCTGCTTATATCCGATACGCATAGCCATTTAGATGAGGCTGTTATAAAGCATATAGAAGAGGCAGATGAAGTATGGCATGCGGGAGATATAGGAAATATTGAATTAACCGACCGTATAAAAAAAATAAAACCTTTAAGGGCGGTGTATGGTAATATAGATGATGCAATCCTTCGCAAAGAATTCCCAAAAAATTTAATATTTAATTGCGAAGAGGTAAAGGTGTTTATGACACATATCTGTGGTCAGCCCACCAATTATTTAAAAGAAGTAAAAGATATTTTATTGGAAGAAAAACCTAAATTATTTATTTGTGGGCATTCTCATATCTTAAAAGTTATGTATCAGCAGCAATATGATGTGTTGCATATGAACCCGGGAGCATGCGGTATTCATGGGTTTCATCAGATTAAAACGATGTTGCGTTTTGTTATTGATAAATCGGAGATTAAAGATTTAGCAATTATAGAATTAGGAAAACGTATTTAAATAGGACAGCAGTTTAGTTATTTAATAACGCTGATATGTCCTATATATTTATGTTCTTTTCCGTAAAGATCAGTTAATTCAACTGTCCAGGTATATACATCAGATGGAACTGTTTCTGCTCCGTTTTTTGTTTTTCCATCCCATCCTTTATCTGTTTCTTTTGAAGAAAAATAATTATTGCCCCATCTGTCGTATATCACAAGCACATATTTTTCAGGATCCCAACCTAAACCAACAGGTAAAAAAACATCATTAACTAGGTCGTTATTTGGCGTAAATGTATTTGGCGCATAAAACGTAAATAGTCCGTTTATAACAATGTCTCTTGTTTTGGTATCTTTACAGGCATATTGATTAGTGGCAGTTAAAGTTGTAGTGTAAGTACCTTCTAAACTATAAGTGTGTGTTGGATTAATGTCTGTGGATGTGCTTACATCTCCAAAATTCCAGGAGTAACTTATGGCATTGGATGATTGATTATAGAAACTGATTGTTGGATCAAAAATATCAGTCACATCTATACTTGGAGAAAAATCAGCAATAGGTTTTTCAAATACGGTAATCATATTAGTAGCGGTAGTTGTTTTTTTACATCCGTTTGATGAAGTAATATTAAGACTGACAGAATATAATCCGCTTTCCTTGAAACAGTGTAGTGGTTTTGTTTGTGATGACGTGACATCGTTTTCAAACGTCCATTCCCAATTAGTAATTGAATCTGAACTCATATTTGAAAATTGTACACAAAGTGGAGGGCAGCCGGAAGTAACATTAGCACTAATAGTAACGTTAGGTATTGCGCCAACAAATACGGTTGATGTTGATATACCGGAACATCCGCTGTTATTACCTGTTAAACTGTATATAGTAGTAGCTGAGGGAGAAATAATTAATGGATTTGAATTGGAACCATTGCTCCATGTATAACTATTAGCTCCACTGGCAGTTAAGGTTGCAGATTGCCCAGAACAAATGCTAGCTGAATTTACGGCTAATGCTATATTCGAAGATACAGTAACGGTTGAAGTTGCTGTTGTTGAACATCCCGATGTCGTGCCAGTTACGCTATAGATGGTTGTAATGATTGGATGAGGATAAATATCAGCTGTTGTTTCGCCTGTGTTCCATGTATAATCTGCTGCTCCGGTTGCTACTAAAGTAGCTGACTGACCCGCACATATATTTGGAGAATTAATACCAATTGTTGGAGAGGGATTAACACTAACATTTGATGAAGCTGTATTTGTGCAGCCGGATATACTTCCTGTTACTTTGTAAATGGTATTAGTAGCAGGCGATACTATAATGGAATTGGTATTTGCTCCTGTGTTCCAAACATAGTTATTGGCTCCATTTGCTGTTAAGGTAGTTGATTTTCCGGAACAAATAGTTGCTGAATTTACAGTTACGGTAGGTAATGTTGAAACCGTTATACTTGCAGCTTTTACATCCGTACATCCGTTTATTGTTCCTGTTACTGTATAATTACTGTTTGATAATGCCGGCTCGAAGATAGAACTGCTTGTGGAACCATTACTCCAGCTATAAGTTGTAGCACCACTGGCGGTTAAAGTGGCAGTTTCTCCAACACAAATAAAAGGTGAATTAACTGTAAGCGTAGGCTGAGCATTTACTGTAATGGTCGCAAAACCAGTTGTACTACAACCTGATAATGTATAGCTAACAGTGTAGGTAGTTGTTGAGTTTGGACTTACAGATATAGAAGAGGTAATTTGTCCACCCGGACTCCACAAAAAATTACCGCTTGTTATGGAAGATGCTGCTACTAATGTTGCGGTACTACCGGCACATATGGTTTGTGAATTCACACTAATAGAAGAAGAGGATGTAGATGTAATGGTGACGGATGTTGTATCTGTACAGCCAATGTGTGATTTTGCGATAACGTGATAAATGCCCGCACATAAATTAGTAGCGGTAGCATTTGTTTGTCCTATGGGATTAAAATTTACATCATACCACACATAGGTATAACCTGCTATTGAGCCTGATGCATTGGCGGTGGCCGATCCATTGCAGGTACATCCTGCATTTACTGATGTGGCGGTTACAGATAAAGAAGTTATAGGCATACAGTTGTTGTTAAACTGACCGATGTATGCTGCATTAGCTGCATTATTAGGTAATCCGGGTGTTTGGTCTCCCGGATTTGCAGATGCATCACCATTTGTCCAATTGGATTGAAGTGTAGGATCTGTTCCATTAAAATAAAAAACTCTTTGAGAGCCAGAACCTGAAAAATATATTTGTGTATTTTGATTGCTTGAGCTGTAGCAAACAGAAAACACTTCGCAACCTGAAAGGTTTACAATTCTTGCACAATCTCCTGTATTTGCTAATGCTGTGGATGTCCAACTACTTACTGTTGCTGGTGTCCAGCCAGATGAAGGATAAGAACAGGCACTTGCTCCCGGAGTATTTCCATTTACTTCAAAGAGAGATCCGCTCACCGGAGCTATAATTCTACAATTTCCATCATTCATTGAAATATCATCGGCAGGTATCGCAGGATTTTTATCGGCGGCGTTATAAATTAAAATAATTGTTCCTAAGGGAATGCATGACCAAAGCGGGTCTTGTGAAAATCTTACAGCTCCGGCTGCAACTCCGTTAGCACCATGATATCCGCTATTATCATCAAATATCCAACCTCTTATATCTATGCATGGAGGAGTTGTATTGTTGCAGTTATAACTTACACTATTACTTACAACTACAAACTCTACATATTCTTTTGTTCCGGCACCTATAGATGGACCATTGGAAACTTCATTCATAATCAAGGTTTGAGCATTTACCTGTAAAAAGAAACAAGTAAAAACGGCCGTCAGAAAATTTATGAATTTGAAGTGATACATCTGCCAATTAATTTTTTAAATCTTTTGGAAGCGGTTAAGGATTATTATTAAAATTAATAATTCCTTTAGGGTGTTCACCTCAATAATATGTGATACAAATTTATACTAAATATAGGGTATAATTATTAAGAAGAAGTTATTTTAACAGTTTTAATCATAACAAAAACTTAACAAGGGCATGTAATCTGGTAACAATAAAAAAGCAAACACCATTTGATGTTTGCTTTTTGTGGGAGTAGGTAATCTTTAAAAATTATCCTAAGTATTGTTGTAATAATTTGCTGCGCGAACTATGACGTAAACGGCGAATGGCTTTTTCTTTAATTTGACGAACACGCTCGCGGGTTAAATCAAATTTATCACCAATTTCTTCCAAAGTTAAACCGTGGTTTAAACCAATTCCGAAAAATAATTTAACTACGTCTCTTTCTCTTTCTGTTAATGTAGATAATGCTCTATCAATTTCTTTTGATAAAGATTCCATAATTAAACCTGCATCCGCTTTTAACGAATCGTGGTTAACTAATACATCTAATAAAGAACTTTCTTCACCGTTGGCAAATGGTGCATCCATACTTACGTGACGGCCAGATACTTTCATCGTATCAGATACTTTGTCAATTGGTAAATCCAATAATTCAGCAATTTCATCAGCACTTGGCTCACGCTCAAATTCTTGTTCTAATTTAGAATATGCTTTATTAATTTTATTTAATGAACCAACTTGGTTTAATGGTAAACGAACGATACGAGATTGTTCTGCTAATGCTTGTAAAATAGATTGACGAATCCACCATACAGCGTAAGAGATAAATTTAAATCCACGCGTCTCATCAAAACGACGAGCTGCTTTAATTAAACCTAAGTTTCCTTCGTTAATTAAATCCGGTAAACTTAAACCTTGATTTTGATATTGTTTTGCTACAGATACAACGAAACGTAAATTAGCACGGGTTAATTTTTCTAAAGCATCTTGGTCACCATCCTTAATCTTCTTCGCTAAAACAACTTCTTCTTCTGCAGTGATTAATTCTTCTCTACCAATTTCCTGAAGGTATTTATCTAAAGATGCACTCTCGCGATTGGTAATCGATTTGGTTATTTTTAGTTGTCTCATGATATATGGATGGTTTTATAAGCCAACAAAGATAGAAAAAAAAGGGCGTTTTTCCAATTCTGTATTGCTTTGATTATTAAATGATTAGGTTTTTGTTATGTTTTTAACAATTAATTTTTATGTTTTTAGACTTATCACAAATGTCCAAAGACATAAACCTTAATTCAAATGACAAATCCCTTAAATGTATCGTTTTACAATCCAAAACCATAGTAGGCTCTCATACCATTTGGGTACATGCCTTCAATTAAAACGCCGCCAGTTTTATTTTCTAACATGGATTGAATATCTTTTACGTTACTTACTTTCTTTTTATCTACGGATGTAATAATAAATCCTTCTTTAATTCCGGCATTGGCTAATTTACCTGCTTGTAGTTTTGCAATTTTTACACCCGATGGAATATTATATTTGGATAAATCTTCCGAATTTAATTCTTCAAACTCGGCACCTAAAGAGTTAACAGCTGTTCTAAACACTTCTGGTTTTTTGATAATTCCCAAACTATTTTCTCTGTTTTTTAAAACTACAGGTAAAATTATTTCTTTTTCATTTCTAACAACTGTTACATTTATTTTATCACTTGGTCTGAATTTACCTACTTGTTCTAATAACTCTGAAGTACTTTTTACTGTAACGTTTTCAATTTTTGTTACCACGTCACCAATTTTAATTCCTGCTTCTTCGCCCGCACCATTTTCTGTTAATCCGTTAATATAAACACCTTTTAATTGTTTAATGCGTTTTTCTTCTGCAAATTTCGAATCAATATCCTGTATGCTTAAGCCAATAAAAGCACGTTGCACAGTTCCGTATTCAATTAAATCAGATACTACTTTCTTAACAATGTTTACTGGAATTGCAAATGAATAACCCTGATAAGAACCATTGTTAGAAGCAATGGCGGTATTAATACCAACTAAATCTCCGGTTGTGCTAACCAACGCGCCGCCACTGTTTCCTGGGTTTACAGCAGCATCAGTTTGAATAAACGATTCGATAGGAGCAAGGTTACCACCTTGTGCATTATGCTCTAAAATATTAATATTACGTCCTTTGGCACTTACAATGCCGGCTGTAACGGTTGAATTTAAATTAAACGGATTACCAACTGCTAAAACCCATTCACCAACTTTTACATTATCGGAGTTTCCATAATTAATAAATGGCAAATCTTTTTCTTTAATACGCAGTAATGCCAAATCTGTATTAGGATCGGTTCCGATAACTTCGGCTGTATAGGTTCTCTTGTCGTTTAATATCACTTCAATTTTAGAGGCCTCATTTACAACATGGTTGTTGGTTACGATATAACCATCCTGACTGATAATCACACCACTTCCACTTCCTTGCATCATATTTGGCTGACGTTGTCTTCCTCCAAAAAACCAATCCTGAAATGGATCGTAGGCTAAATTATTTCTTTGTTCAACAATAGTTTTAATATGAACAACAGAGTTAACAGATTTTTCGGCCGAAGCCACAAAATCCGGAGCATTTGCAACTGTTGCTAAACCATTATAATTTGTTAATTGTACTGGTGCTGCATATGGATTATAATTTGTTACCTGATTCGTGTTTTGCTGATTAAAGTAATAATTACCAACCAACGCAAATGCACCTCCTAAGGCGCCTACAAACAATGATGAGATTACTTTTTTCATATTTCTATTTTTTAAATTAGTGTAAAATTGTGTTATTGTATTTATAACGCAAAGTTACATCAGAAGTTATGGTTCTGTTTTGTTTTTAACAATACTTAACGGCAGCAAGGCTTTCAGACGTATTAAGCTAAATTTTTGTTAAAATTAATTGCTTTAACTTTCTTTTTCCTTTTGTTAATATTGTTAGACAAACTGGTTAAAACTATAGTTAAATAGTTGAAAACAGTTTGTGGAAATTATGTAATTTTATTCTTCTAAAATTAATATGAGATTTAAATATAAAATACCGCCTTTTGTTTTTGGAGTATCTATTGGCTTATTAGCAGGTATTGCTTTTTTTATATTTAAGATTGATGATTATTTGAAAAAGTTTAATAAACCGGATATTGATAATATTAAAATTGTTGAGCAATCGGTTTCTAATTCTTCTTCCGAAAATAAAGATGCTGCTAAAGCTGAAAAGAAATCGAGAATCAGTACAAAAAATTCTCCGAATATTAATTATAGTGAGGTAGATGCTTTATTGAAAGAAGATGATATTAAAGTTGCTCAGGAAGAATTACTATCTGTAAAAAACATTAAGGTTATTGATTTAGATGAAACTACTAAACGAGATACATTAACAGGCCAGTTAGCAGGTGTTACGAGTTCTGATTATCCAAATTTATTTTTTGTAGAGTTTTGGAAAACACCTTTAAATTCAAAAGGCTATCGCATGACGCGTAATCGTGTAATTCTTTATGGTTTGTCAGACTTTAGTAGCATTACTATATACAAAGTAGATGATAATTTCTATTTAAAAAATGATGATGTGGTTTATAAAATATCTTCGGGAACTGAGTTTAAACCAATGGAGTTAGTTCAAGACTCTAATTTATTAGCAAGAATTAATTAATTTTTAAGATGCAGTTAGAATGCTATAAATATCAAGGTACAGGAAATGATTTTGTACTGATAGATAATCGCGAAAAAGCTATTTCATTAACTACCGA
>JAEUTR010000188.1 GCA_016787365.1 Bacteroidia bacterium | reverse complement strand
CTAACAAAGGCATTTTACATATTATTACTTCAAAAGGCTATTACTTACTGGATATTAATAATTCAAAATATAAGCTTGATTCAGTTCCTATTCCAAATATTACCTCTCAAATTCCTACGGATGCTGAATTTGATGAGGATGGAAATTTATGGATTTCTACTATAAAAAAGGGCTTATTTTTTATGGAAAGAAGTATTTCTACAAAAATCCCAAAATTTGTGTTAATCCAAAATTCCGTATCATCAACCAGCATTAATAATAAACTGGTACGTATTTCTAATTTTAATTCAACTAATTTATTCAAAGGAGAATCTATTTATTCTATAGAATTTGATAAAAATAAAAATTTATTAGTGAGTGATTGGAACAATGGATTAGCTGAAATCAAATTTGATTTTATTAATAATACAGGATTTAATGCCAATTATTTTAAGTTCGATTCTATTGTACAAGGCATTAATAGTATTGATCGTTTTGTGAACATTCAAAAAGACGATGAGGGAAATTTATATTTAGCAACAGATGGTTTCGGATTCCTGAAAGTACCTATTGATAAAAATACTAATGAAAATGATTATACCACAAACAATATAGTTTGGCTAAGTAACGGTCAGGGATTTTTTGGAAGCAACCCATTATGTTTTAAGTTGGATAAATTTCAAAACCTTTGGGTTGGGACATTAAATGATGGCTTAGTCGCTGTAAATAATAAAAGCTCATTAAGCTACAATCAAAAATCGGGACTGGAAGAAGAAAAAGTCATTAGTATTTACAAATCATCGGATAGCTCTATTTGGGCAGGAACATACGGAGGCGGAGCATTTAAATTTAAAAATAAAAAATTCACACGTTGTTTTTGGGAACAGGGAATTAGTGAATCTATCATTAAAGGATTAGTAGAAGATAATTATGGCAATATCATTTTAGGAACAGTTGGCGGAGGTTTAAGTATAATATCAAAAGATAATACACAAAAACAATTACAGGTAACAAAAACAATTTCCGAAACCAATAACCTAACATCTAATTATGTTTCTTATCTCTATAAAGATTCAAATGGAGCTATTTGGATTGGCTATCAGGCAGGTTCCAAAATTGACAAACTGGTACTAAATAAAGATCTTACTTTTTCAATCACATCTTTTCCTATATCCGATTTATTAACTTTTAATGTAACCTGTTTATCAGAAGATGACGATAATAATATCTGGATTACTTCTAATGAAGGTGTTTGGAAATTAATTCCTAAAACAGGCTATGTAGATAATGAATATATCTTTTTTAAAAATATACAAACTATTGGGAAAGACTGGAATGGTAATATGTGGCTGGGGAGTTCTGATGTTGGCGCAATGATTTTAAAAAATAAATTAAAAGTTCGGTATTTTGAAAACGGGAAACCAAATACATTTGAAAAAGTTACTACTAAGGAAGGTATTAGCAGTAATTGTATAAATTCTATTTTATTTGATAAAGAAGTAGTTTGGTTTATATCTAATAATGGAATTAATGAATTAAAAATCGACAATTACCTTAATAAAATTAAGGAAATTAAATCTTACAATAAAGGACAGGGTTTTGCTTCTTATGATAACAAACCAAATACGGCCGTATTTGATGATGAGAATTATGTTTGGATAGGTTCCGTTGACGGACTCACGCAGTACCAAAATATTAACGACAATGATAACCCTGCTAGTCAAAGATTAACATCT
>JAEUTR010000691.1 GCA_016787365.1 Bacteroidia bacterium | reverse complement strand
TCTAAACAACGCAAAGCCGCATACAAACCTGCCGGACCTGCACCAATAATAGAAATGGTTTTTTGGGAATCAGATACGTTATGGTACTGAATTCCCAAATCCTCATCCGTTACAGGTTCATTAATCCAAACAGCTAATTTTAAATTGACTTTAATGTTTCGTGAACGCGCATCAATACTGCGACGCAAAGGTTTAATAAAAAAAGTATCTGTTGATTTTAAAGATAATTGCTCAGCAACTTCTTGTTTTAATAATTGCTCATCATAAGCAATGTGAGCCGCAACGGCTAGATTTAATTCTTTCTTCATAATGGAAGATTTTTATTCTTCAGTTGAAACAAATGTACAAATACTTTAAATAAAAAAGCCATCTACACTGAAGCAGATGGCTTTTTAAGATAATCAAACAAATTATTTTTGTTCAAATTTTTTGTAATCTGCAGGTATAGATAATTTGGAAGCATCTATTCCGCCTTTACTGATTTTAGAAACTTCTAATTTGCTAATTAATTTTCCTTCCGAAATTGATTTTTCTTCAGACAATAATGGCATAGATCCTTTAGGTAAATCTTTAATTTGATTAAAGTAAATACTTTGTTTGTCTTTTCTGTTCCATGCTTTTACAATTGGTGCAAAGAAATCGTATTTACCGGAAACAATCCAATAAGTAATTACGGTATTTTCTTCTGTATTTTTTACAATATACTCAGCACATTTTTGGCCTTGAACCATTTTAGTATTTGTTCCTTTTGAAGAAACGCAAGTTCCTTTAATAATAGGAGCAGTTTCGCTTTTGTGTTCTCCCCAAACTTTACGAAGTGGATTTACATATTTAATTTCATTAGTTGATGTGTTAAATACAAAACTCCCTTCAACTTTTCCTGATTTACGCCCAATTTGATCTAATTTAACATCATTTCCTTTTACATAATAAATGTTAGTGGTAGTATCTTTCGATGTTTCCATTTTAAATTCGATACTTCCTTCAAAAGTTTGAGCAATAGACATTACTGATAATGAAAGAGCTGCTGCTAATAATTTAATTTTATTCATTTAATTTGAGTTTTAAATTTTACACTAAAATAATATAAATTTAGTTATAAATAAAAATTATGCCAAATAATACGGAAAAAGGGATTGCAGGTGAAAAAATTGCATTAGAACACCTGATAAAATCGGGCTATAAAATTCTTGAAAAAAATTGGCGGCACCAGCACCTTGAAATTGATATCATCGCCTGTATTAATAGCACTTTGGTGGTAGTTGAAGTAAAGCTACGTGCTAATGATTTTTTTGGAAATCCGGAGGAATTTGTAACCAAAAACAAGCAGAAAAAATTGATAAAAGCAGCCGATTTTTATATTAAAGAAAATAACATTTTTTGGGAAACACGCTTCGATATCATCTCCATTATCGAAAATCCAAACGAATTAAAAGTAGATCATATTGAGGGGGCATTTTATCCTACATTATAAAATTAGGTACTGTACCAGAATAAAGTTGGAATATTAGAATATGTCCTTTTTTACAGTCCTGCTTTGTGGGTAATTCTTATATCTCCTAATGTTAAAGCATAAGATGATTTTGCCTTATCCTCTGTTTCATTACCGTTTACTGATTTTACACCTGCATGATTTAAATTTTTTAAAGCTCTGCTGGCAGCCGCCCAAATTCCGGTTTTCTTTTTATCGACATCAGCAATCATTGGCTCGTCATCGGTTTCTGTTATTACCTGAACAACCGTGTTGTTTTTTTGTTTTGTAATAGGAGCTGTATTTAAAGCAATCAACGTTTCTTCCTTAATTGGTTCAACAGGCAACGAATTTATTTTAATTTCTTTTAAAGTATCTATTACAGCAATCTCATTTTTAGTTCCCGTATGATGATTATTCCCTGCCTGCAATTTTGTAGATTTTTTTGAAGCAACTCCAGCACTCACATTGGATTTTACAGCAATATGATTAGCGTTTACTGCAACACTTGTTTCTATTCCCTTATTTTTAATGTCATTTTTTACAACAGCCTCTTGTTTCTTTAAATCAGCAAAATCATTTGTATGATTAGCAACTTCTTTATTGGAGAAAAAGAAAAACAATCCTACTAAAAATAATATGCAAGCAGCCGCCGAGTATTTAATTACAGAAAAATCGAGCCAGATAATTTTTGGTTTACGTTTTAATTTTTGTTTGTTTGGATAAACAACTAATTCATCTGCTTGGACAATAGTTTTTTGATAAAGTGCTAATTCTTTTGATAATAAAGGATTTATGCTACAGCTCTTTTCAAGCTCTGCCATTTCATTGGACGGCAATTGATTTTCTATATATGCAATAAACTGCATTTCAGAAACCAAATCAGCTTCTGATTTTTTTAAATTATTTTTATTTAAGAAAGAAACGGATTCCTCTTTTAAAGACACCAGAGATAATTCAGATAAATTAATATCCAGTTCGGGATGCTGAATTAAAAATAATTCAAGCTCCATAAGTAATTCGTCCGTTAAATTTCCTTCCGAATAATCCAACAAATAAGCTTCGTAATTATGTATGTCTATTTTTCCCATTAAATTACTACTTCTAATTTTCCAATATAATTTTTTAAAGAAGCTCTTGCCCTAAAAATATAAACCTTTACCTGACTCTCCGTTAAATTGGTTATTTTCCCAATTTCGCTATAATCATATCCCTCATAATCTCGCAATAAGACCACACTTTTTTGTATTTCTGGTAATTTATCCAAAGCAGCATTTAAAATTTCTTTTAGATCCGAATATTGTTTTTCGTGCTTTAAATTATTTTCTATTACCTCCGTATAATCCCCTTGTTTTTTTGCTTTGCGTGTATAATCTACTAATGTATGATGTGCTGCTGTAAACATGTATGATTTTGCATTGGTACTTTCAATCTCATTCACTTTACGCCATACTTTTTCATATGTGTCCTGCACAATATCTTTAGCTACATCCTCATCTTTTATATGCTTTAAAATAAAGCGATATAAAGAATCGGAGTAACTATCCACGCACTGATTATATTCGGCTACTGTCAAGTTTAATTATACATAAGACGCCTGTAACAGCAAAAAAGTTACAACGCCATAAAAACAAAACCCTCTGATAATCAGAGGGTTTGTAATTTTTAAGAAACTAATTTTATTTTTTGTCCTAAAAGTAATTGTGGATTTTTCTTTAGCCCATTTATCTCAATGAGTTTATCCACGCTTATGCCATACTTTTTAGAAATACCATAAAGTGTTTCTCCTTTTTTTACCTTATGAATTTTTATAGTAGCTGCTTCGGTATTATCTGCCAGCCTGTTTGTAGAGTCAGGGCTAGCATTTACAGCCACATTAGTATGTGGTTCTTTTGGAGCATCTGATTTATTAACAGATCCCGGATTTGAAACAGGTTGTTTCACATAAACAATAATCTTTTTTCCCGCTCTGATTCCTTTTGAACCTATATAATTCCATGATTTCAAATCAGCAACGGTTACTCCGTATTTACGTGCTATGGTGCTTAGTTTTTCACCATTTCTAACGGTGTGTGTTTTTTGAACTTCTTTCACAGCCATCGTGCTTTCAGAAGCTACCAATTTTTGAGATTTAATAGCTGCGTAAATTTCAGTTTCGTTCGATAAAAACATTCCTATTTTAGCTTTAGGAAGGGTTAAGCTATTTCCCCCGGCCGGAATTTCACTTTTTCGATACTGAGGATTAAAATAAGCTATTTCTTCTGCCGAAATATCCAAAGCGGCGGCAATCTGATTAAATGTCATAGATTCTTTAACAATAGCCGTATCAACCTCAAAATAGGTTTTACGCGGTGTTGAAGCATATATATTATGTTCTGTCGGGTAATTCATTACATAATTAGCGGCAATAAAAGCCGGAACATATGATTGGGTTTCTAATGGTAAAAACGGCCTGATTTCCCAATATGTTTTTTTACCTCCACTACGACGTATGGCTTTACTAATGGTTCCTGGTCCGGCATTATATGCTGCTAAAACCATTTGCCAATCGCCAAACATGCTATACAAACTTTTTAAATATTCGGCTGCAGCTTCAGTTGCTTTGTAAACATCCGAACGCTCATCAATGTATGAATTTACATTTAACCCGTACATTTTTCCTGTAGGATACATAAACTGCCATAAACCTGTAGCTCCACATCTTGAGCGGGCATTAGGATTTAAAGCAGACTCAATAACAGCCAGATGTTTTAATTCTAATGGAATATTGTGCTTATCAAAAACCTCTTCAAACATTGGGTAGTATAATTGGGATAAACCCATCATACGGCTCACTAATTCACGCTTACGAACAGCATATAACTCAATAAATCCCTTAACATGAGGATTATACACCAAATCAAACGGCGAAGTCGCATCTAACTTAGCTAAACGGCTTTCGTAAACAAAATCTTCGAAACGAGGAACGCTGTCTATTGCATATTTATACTTGTTTACCTTTGGATAAACAGGCTTTAACAAGGCTTTTTCTATTACTTTTTGGTTTGCCAAACTATCCAGCATTGCTGCAACTGGGTTGTCTGTCATAGTAAGCGTGTTTTGAGCAAACACACTACCTGTAGCCAATACCGACACCAATAGCGCCTTTTGGATTTTATATTTGAAAGTAGTGAACATCGTGTTTGGTTTATTAGTGTAACGTTATAATTTACAAAACGTTACAAAAATTAATAATTCTTATACACAAGTATAAAAAATATATTTAATAAACAAAAGTTAAAGTACTTTAATTTTTAACTTTACGCTGTGAAAAACAACGAAGAAGAACCAAAAGAATATTTTGAACGTAATATTTTACTGGTAATAATAGTAACTGCTGGTGCTTTAGCGCTTGATTGGTTGGCAATTAAAATGTTAATAGATGTAAATCCATGGGGTTCTGCGGTTGCCATTCCGGGGCTAACATTAACTTTACAGGCATTATGGTTAATTGTAAATCCCTATGCTGTAGTATATGATGATAGATTTGAAATTAAACAAACGCTGTTATATAATAAGGAGTTTTATTATTTAGATGCCAGAGCTATTGATGGAAAGTCAAATCATTCTGTTCAATTAATTTATAACGATGGTGATATTGAGAAATTATCTTTGTTGGGAATGAGGGCTTCTCACAAAAAACAATTTAAAGAAAGATTAGCAGAAAAAATAAATGAAAGTTTAAAAAACAGAGATTTTTAAACTGTAACCAATTATAACATGAAGAATAAAAAACTCCTTTTTTTTGTCATCCTTTTATTCCCTGCCCTGCTTAAAATTATTTTAGAGTTCACTACTATTAATTCCCGAAAGTTGTCATACTATGGTCCAAAAGAGTTAGCAGGAAAGGATACGGTTTTTTATAAAGTAAATTCAGTATTTAAAAAATTACCTGCAACAAGTGCTGATACTTCTCTTATGAATACAGTAGAAATAGATACAACTAACTTTCCTATTTACGCTGTATGTTTTATTAAACAGAGTTATAAAAAAGATAATTACCGATTAGCCGGGTTAAGTGAATATGTTCAGTACAAAAAAGATAAAATAAAACTGATTCCTTTTATTATTGTTACTCCCTGCGATGGAAATGGGGACACCACTTGCTTAAGCGATATGGAAAAACTATCAATTGGAAGCCCAAATATTAAAAACTTATATTGGAATCATACCTCATTTGACAGTTTAAATGTGTCGTACTTTAAAGCAAAGCCCGTTTATATTGATTATAGTTTTTTTGTTTTAGTTGATAAAAACAGACATATCAGAGGTTATTATGATGCCAGATATATTTCGGAAATTAAACGCCTGACAGAAGAGTATCAGCATTTGAGATTAAAAGAAGAAAAAGAACAAATGATTCAAACAAATAAAATTGAAAGTAAATAAATGAAATCCAGTTTAATTATATTAATGTTATCGGTTATGTTCTTTGGATGTCAATCAACATCCAAAGAAAACAAAAAGTTGTTATTGCCCGTTATTGGCGATAAAAAGCTAGCAGGTACTGATGGTAAAGATACGATTTACCATACTATCCAACCCTTTTCATTTATCAATCAATTTAACGATACTGTTTCTGAAAAAACTATTGAAAATAAAATATACGTTGCTGATTTCTTTTTTGCTACTTGCCAAAGTATTTGCCCTAAAATGAGTTCACAGTTAGTGCATGTTCAAAATGCGTATAAAAACGACAAAGATGTTTTGATATTATCTCACACTGTAAACCCAATAAATGATACTGTTGAAGTATTAAATGGTTATGGACAAACCTATGGCGCCATTAAAAACAAATGGCATTTTTTAACCGGTAACAAAAAATCCATTTATGACATGGCAAGATTTAGTTATTTGGTAAATGCTTTAGAAGATGATGGAACCGAAGAAGGATTTTTACATAGCGAACTATTTATTTTAGTGGATGCTCAAAAAAGAATTCGTGGTATGTATGATGGCACTGATAGCCTAGCAGTTGTAAAATTAATTTCGGATATAAAATTATTAAAACAAGAATAATATACATGCGCTTATTTATAACCATAGTATGTGTATTTATATCATGTCATATATCTTCAAAAAACTGTTTAACAACAGTATACTACTTAGATAGTGCATCTACTGTTTTATATTCAGAAACCATTTCTGTGGATGATGAAAAACCAAGTCCTATTATTCAGTTATTACATAAAAAACAAAAATTAAATAAACGTATTACGGCAGCAGTATTAGCATTTCCTTTTCCTTTTGGAATAGTAGGGTTACATCGCATATACCTTGGCACAAAGCCTTATGTCCCGGTAGCTTATATTGCAAGTTTAGGTGGTGTGTTTGGCTTATTGCCTTTAATTGATTTTTTTGTCATCACCTTTGATAAAAACTTCGATCAATATCGCGATAATGGAAAAGTGTTTATGTGGATTAAAGAATAAAAGTCCAAGTAAATATTTCCATCAAACAACGTAAACAATTATTCCTCTTCAAATTTATAAGAGTACTTGCGCCATTTTTCAATTACCTGCTGCATATCATCCGGCAAGTCACTTTCAAAAAAGATGGGTTCTTTTGTGATAGGATGTGTAATTCCCAATGTTTTAGCATGTAGCGCCTGACGTGGTAATATCTCGAAACAATTTTCAATAAATTGTTTGTATTTATTACTCGATAAGCCTTTTAAAATTCTATCGCCACCATATTCGTTATCATTAAATAAAGGATGACCAAGATGTTTCATGTGAATTCGAATTTGGTGTGTACGCCCGGTTTCCAATTTACATTCAACCACTGTTACATAACCAAAACGCTCAATCACTTTATAATGTGTAACGGCATGTTTTCCATGATCACTATCCGGAAAACATGCCATTACTTTTCTGTTTTTTAAATCGCGCGCTACATTACATGTAATCGTCCCTGAATCTTCTTTTACATCACCCCACACAATAGCAATGTATTTTCTGTCTAAATTTCTGTCAAAAAAATCCTTCGCTAAACGTGTCATTGCTAACTCTGTTTTAGCAACAATAATAATCCCGGATGTATTTTTGTCAATACGATGTACTAGTCCTGGTCTATCAATAGATAAGTTTTCGGTTAATTGCGTTTTAGAAGTAGGTAAATTTTTAAAACGATACGCCAGCGCATTTACTAATGTTCCTGAGTAATGCCCGTATGCGGGATGAACTACCATACCGGGTTCTTTATTTACTACGCACACATAATCATCTTCGTAAACTACATTGATAGGAATGTCTTCCGCCAACACTTCCACATCACGCGGAGGCGTTGTCATCAGAATAGAAATTTCATCTAATGGCTTTATCTTATAGCTTGATTTTACAGGCTTGCCGTTAACCAGAATGCATTCTGCATCACAGGCTTGTTGTAGTTTAGTGCGTGTGGCATTTTGAACGCGAATCATTAAAAACTTATCAATTCGCATCATCACCTGGCCTTTTTCTACCTTAATGTTATGGTGCTCGTAAAGTTCTTTTTCATCTTCACCGGATTCAACCTCTTCAATATCGTCTGTCATATTATCTGCAAATAATTAGCTTTTGGGAGCTAACGTTTAGGTTATTGCCTTTTAAGTGAATAAAATATAGTCCGTTAGATAAATTACTGATATCTATATTATCGTTACTCATGATGGATGATGATTTTACCATCTCTCCCAAAGAATTATAAAACTCAGCTATTACGTTTTCAATCTGATTTCCGGCAAAACTAATCGTTACATTATTTTGAGCAGGATTTGGAAAAATTTTGAACTTGCTATTTTTTTCGTGCTCAGCTATACTCACTGTTACTGAGGATGTGCAACCCATTACCGGGTTTATCATTAATGAACCGGGAACAGCAGATTGCCTCCACGTTCCATCATTATCATAATACAACGCATCCATGTGGTTTGTGTTTTTATCTAAACCAATATTTAATCCTTTGTTTGTAGTTTGTTGTATTCCTATGTAATATGTTCCAATATTAAGTGGTAAACAGGATGTTAAAGTATAAGTTGGCATAATATTATAGCCGCCTGAAATATACGTTGGATACATCAAGCTATCTTTATATATAATACTTCCGGGTTGACTTCCACCGTTATCCCAAACAATTAATCTAAAAGAAGAATTTTGTATCGTTGTTCCATCAATAATGGGGTCAAAGTAAATACGTACTGATTTTAAAGTATCAATTACATTTAACGTAAATCGCACAGCTGTTTTAGCACCGTAGGTATTCAAATAATATCCTAATTCAGCAGAACCATCATCATAAGCATAGTAATCCGAAAATCGCTGAACATGAACTAAGGTATCATTATCCTTTCTTAAATCGGATGGAGTTGATACCACATGTTTTATTGTAAAAAATGTTGCATTGGGTGTTAATTTTGGCAAAGGTTGTAATGTAAAAACAGGAAGAGCTGCATTACCTGCATAGTACCCGTCGGTTAAAAATGGTCTAATACCTGGATTATCAAATGTACCGTACAAATCCGTTGCAATCGGAGAATAAAATTCATCGGTCACTGTATATTGATAGCTGGAAAATTTAGCAGTGCTGAAATTGTTTCGAATGTAGTTTCTGAATTTTGGAGCTCTTTCTAAACTATCAAATTGCCTGTAAGGCATAACAGAATAGTTTTTTAAAAACGAGGATGGTTTGTATACAAATGAAACATCATCTAAAATAGTATCATAATAAAAATAGTTTTGTTTAATTTGAACATAATCTAAATTCCAATGATCCAAACTTCCGCTTGTAGTTGCTTTATTTCTAAAACGAAACTGAAATAAACTATCACAATAAGCAGTATCGGCAATGGCAACTCTTACCCTATAAAAATTAGTATCTGTAGCACTTGGATTGTATCCTTTAACGCCCCAAACTTTTTTCCATTTATTTTGGCGTGGTTTAAAAAAATCCAGACATAAAGAATCGTTAGGTTCAGGTGCTTCACCGTTTCCTTCAGCTTGATAATAAAAAGAAATGTGAATACTATCTGCCGGACTATAGGTGTGTGTAGTTGTTGAGTGTAAATTAATCGGTCTTGATTTTAGTGTATCTGCTCCACCGGAAAAACTTTGAGGTGCATTAATGGAATAAGGATATCCTTTTTTATTTAAGCCATCGAAAGTTGCTACCCCTAAAGAGATAGGCGCAATGGCAAAACCTGTATTTACATACACATTCGAATCTATCCAATTATTTACTGATGGATAAGGCGAATAATATGCATAAGAAAAATCATCAAAAAAGGGAAGATTAAGTGGCGTAAGGGTTGAGGTAGTTTTGCTTAATTGTTGCTGATGCTTAATAACCGGTAAATTAATGTTACTACTTAAAGGTCTTAATTGCTCTTGCGAAAACCCTGACACGTTTAATGCCAGTATAAGTATGATAATATTAAATATTCTTTTATAAAAACCCATTATTTAATCTCTATTAATTTTCTTCAGGTTCACTAACGGCAATCGTATCCGCTTTAATCCCAAAGTCCTCTTCTTTTTTTCCAACAGCTAAATCTATCTTGCTTCCTTTTTTAATTGCTTCTCCAGGTGCTATTTCTTTTCCATTAAAAAATTGTTTTAATACGCAGCCTTTACAATCACCTGCAATTTCTGTTATTTTTCCAACTTTTAAACCATAACTTTCAATCATAAATACAGCCTGACGTGTACTTCTGTCTACCAATTTTGGCATAGCCATTTGTGGAGCCTGTGTACTAGTAACGTATAAATAGATAACTCTATTGTGTTTAACCAAGGATTTTGCTTCCGGATCCTGTTTTATTACAATACCTGGTTTTTCACTTGGATCGTACACGCTATCAATAATAGTAAAACCAACGTTTTTATCTGCTACAAAGGCCTCCAATTCAGAAATGGCTTTTCCTTTAAAATCAGGAACCTCTGCGGTTTCTCCGTGGTGAGTATACACTCCCAGTAATTTGAATAAAATCCATATTACAATTATTAAACTAATTGTAGCTAAAGCAACATGTTTTAAAAACACAACAGACTTTATATATCCAAAAAACTCCTTCATAATAATACAGACTGCTAATATACTTAAAATAGAGAAAACCGTTAATATTCTGATTGTAATTAAAGTAATTAGCTAGAAGTGGTGAAGTTTTAAACCAAAAATAATATGCCTAGCAATTGTTTATTTTAACTGTCAAAAACTATATTTTAGCTAAAATGAGTTCTTTTTTGGAAAAAATTTCAAAAAAAACGTTCTAAATTTTTGATTTACAATAAAAAGCATATCTTTGCAGCCCGATTTTTATTTTTTAAATCGTTGATTATAAATATTTTGTAAATGACTAAAGCAGATATAGTAAACGAAATTTCAGAAAAAACAGGTATTGAGAAGATAGTTGTTCAAACAACCGTGGAAGCTTTCATGAAATCTATCCGCACTTCAATGACTGAAGGAAAAAATGTATACTTACGTGGATTTGGAACTTTTGTTGTTAAAAAACGTGCCGAAAAAGTTGGCCGTAATATTTCAAAAAACACAACTGTTGTAATTCCGGCGCATTTTATCCCGGCTTTTAAACCGGCTAAAACTTTTAGCGAAAGAGTAAAACGTAATGTAAAAGTTGCAGAACCGCTTGATAATAAACAAGTTGAATAATGACATTGGCTCGTAAAACACAGATAGGTTTAATAATAACAGCTGTTGTTTTATTCGTTCTTTTATTTCTTGCGCCCAAAACATACTCGGATAAACCAGAGGTAAAGAGTGATGCTTCAACTCAAGCTACTAAATCAGTTGCTAGTATTGAACCATTTATTACCATGGCCACTAAGTCAATGAAACCGGAAGATAAATCGAATTATGATGCTTTGTTAGCTAATGCTAAAAATTCAAAAGTTGATACGGCTTTCATTCCTGTAGTACAGTTTTGGGATAAACAAAAAAGACCAGATTTTGCAGCGTATTTTGTAGAACAAATTGCAGAAAGAAGTCAAACTTCTTTAGCTTATAGTAAAGCGGGAGATCGCTATTACTATTCGGTTCGTTTTATAAAAGATAATAATGAAATACCTGCTTTATATCAAAGCGCTGTTCGTTGTTATGAAAAAGCAATTGCAAAAGACGCTAAAAATGTTGATGCTAAAATTCAATTAGCAGCTTGTTTTGTAGAGGATGGACAAGATCCAATGAAAGGAATTAGTTTATTACGTGAAGTTGAAAAAACAGATAGTAATAATATAAAACTACAATTGACTTTTGCCTTTTTCTCT
>JAEUTR010000138.1 GCA_016787365.1 Bacteroidia bacterium | reverse complement strand
TACAGCAAATGTATAATTTACAATTGCACTACTACCTGCCGAACTTGTCGCGAGTGCAATATTTTCAGAGGCTTCATAAATCCCATTTCTGTTAAAATCTATCCAAGCAGCACCATATTGAGTCCCATCCGTACCATACTTAATAGTTATCGTGTTATTGGTTGTTCCTAAATATAAATCTAATGGCGTGTTATTATAGGATATAAAATTTGGAGCAACAGCAGAAGATGTTTGAGTTAAAACCCCACCTAAACTATTAGTTAATGTAACTCTCTCGATGATATCAACTGTATTCGAAGTCCCTGGAGTTGTAACACAATAGCAATTTAATAATGTATTCATTCCTACTTGAACTGCTGTAGATGTTGCAGATGAAGCGCTTGGAGTACACGTAACAATACATTGATAATAAGTAGTAGCTGTTTGAGAAACAACACTTGTTGCCAAAGTAGCAGTTGGAATACTTGTCCAGATTGAGTTATCCGGAGAAGATTGCCACTGATAAGTTAAGTCTGAAACACCTGTTGTATTTCCTGATAAACTTAAAGTAAAGTTTGTAGAACTACAAGCTAAAGTGGTTGATGAAGCGGCAGTTCCAGCTGAAGGTAATCCAGTACAAGGTAATATGATATCTGTATTTGCAGCACCAATATATGCCGGTCCGGAAGTTAACTCCGCTAATGTTAAACCTGTTCTTTGAACGCCCGGAGTAGATGTTCCGGCTCTGTGAGCACCTCCTAATAGTGCACTGGCTCCAACAATACGATTATTTCCGTTAATTGCTTGATATGAACCCGGCGCTAAAAGTACAAGAATGTAAGATGTAGCTGCGGGAGTTGTTCCTTCTGTAGAAACCGTCCAGTTGCCATCATAGCGATGTTGAACTGTATAGGTGCCATCTGCAATTGAAACTAATGAATTTGCAGATGCATCAACATATTTAATACCATATTGGCCTCCGGCCGAAGGACCGGTTCTTTCAATCCATGCAGATCTGTTTAATCCGGTTGCATTTACAAAGGGATAGCGACTTGTTGCTGTTGTTGGATTTGTACTGGCAGAAGTTGATGTCCCTGTTCCGCCATTAGACCACCATCTTGAAAAAACACCGGAAGTAAAACCACCTGACGTGTATGATAATGTGCCGGCGCTTCCGATAGCAGTTCCCAGAGTCAATTTATTTGTTGAGCCTAAATTTACCCAGCCTTTTGTAAAAGTTAAAGTAGTAGAAACAATATTGTTGGTCCAGTTCCAATTAATTAAAGGAGCTGTTGCTGTATTGTTAAATGTTAAACTGGCAATTGTATTAGCTACTAAAGAGCCTGATCCTCCAAACGTTTGAGTTGTAGAGCCATTAACTGTTAACAATGAACTGGTTTTTGATAAATCAACAATTCCGTTATTTGTAAAATCGCCGCTTGCTACAAATGTTTTTCCTGTAGCACCTGCAAATACCGCTAACGTCCCTGTTGCACTTACCAGCGTATTTCTGTTTACTAAAAATGAGGTTGGTGTTGTAGAATAATTTAAGTAACCATGTATTGTTAAATCGTTTACTGCCTGAGCAGCTGCATTAATTACAACACTATGTGTTGCACTAACGGTAACATTATCTACTGCTGTAGGAACAGCATTTGCATCCCAAGTTGTAGGATTTGTCCAGTTGCCGGTAGTAATTGAAATAAAATTTCCGGGAGCTGCTGATATTAATGAAATTTCATCTAATGCGGCCGGAGGATTAGCAATATCCGAAGCATCCGATTTCCAGCTAAAAATTAATCTTTGTGTGGTTCCGGGCGTTCCAAGAAATGTTATAGTTGTTGTATTCCAAGTCGCAGAGCTTAAATTATAAAAATTGGATCCAATACGATTTACCAATGCAACTTCTCCTGATGTAGTAGGAGTAACAGATGTTGGAGCAAAAAACACTTTTAAATTATCCCAATCACTTGTTCCTTCACCTGTTGCTTTCCATTTAAAGGTTAAGGTTAATTTGGGTTGACCTACGGGTATTGTTATATCTCTATATATACTTACATAAGTAGATGTTTGAGAATATTCCCAGTTAGCACCTCCGTTTGATGATATATATGCGCAGTTACTACCTGCACTTACAGTAGGCGTATTTCCCACTACCCATCCGTCGGTTGCGGCATTTGTAACCGACCATCCATTTGCAGCTAGTAAGCTGCCATTTTCAAAACCCCCATCGCCAGTGTGGCTAATTAAGGTTGTTTGGGCTTGTGTACCAATGTAAAGCATCAGGAAACCCAGCATATAGAATAATTGTTTTTTCATAGTGTCCTATTTTTATTGTTGAACTGCAAAGGTACAACATTAAAATAAAAAAGTCCTGATTATTATCAATTTATCATATGAATTTAACATTCTAAACTTTTAGTATGTAAGATTAATTAAGTTTAGTTCTACATTTGAATATGCATTTGGAAGAAATACGAGAATATTGTTTGCAAAAAAAAGGAGTTGAGGAATGTTTGCCTTTTGGCAATGATACATTGGTCTTTAAAGTTATGGGAAAGATGTTTTTATTAACAGGAATAGAAGCTCAACCCACTCAGTTTAATGCTAAGTGTAATCCTGAAAAAGCAATTGATCTTCGTGAAAATTTTTCTTGCATATTGCCAGGATATCATATGAATAAAAAACACTGGAATACCATAATTTGTGACGGATCTGTATCTCAAAATCAGATAAAGGAATGGATTGATGACAGTTATAGCCTAGTAGTTAGCAGTTTAACTAAAAAATTAAAATCGGAGTTAGATCTCCTGTAAATTTAAATCCATTAATAAGTAAAGTATAGTTTTTTATTAATTACAATTAAGCGTAGGCGAACGATTAGAAAATTTATTCGTCTTTAAAGAAATTTAATTTATGTAAATCAATCAATTGTGTTTTTTGATAGTAAAAATTAATTACGTCTGGATATTTATAACCTAATTTAGCCATGCGCATGGCGCCTTCCTGACACATTCCTACTCCATGACCAAATCCGCGGCCTTTAAATATTACAGAATCTCCTTGGTTGTATATGCTAAAAAAAGTTGACTTTAATTGTAAATCTGTTCGTACATTTTTCAAAGGCACTTTTATATTATTTGCTTCCA
>JAEUTR010000123.1 GCA_016787365.1 Bacteroidia bacterium | reverse complement strand
GGCTGCTATGGTGGGTTTAATATATGCTGTTACATCACCATATAAATTCTTGCATCTGATTCAAATGTACGGTTCGCTTACTCTTTTAAGAGTTATTACGTTGTTTTTTATACCATTAGAACCACCTACGGCAATTATTCCTTTAAGAGATGAATTTTTAACCAATACTTTTTATGCGGGTAGCGAGTATTTAAAAGATTTATTTTTTAGCGGGCATGCAGCAACATTGTTTTTGTTTTATTTTTTTACCACTAATAAAGTATTAAAATATGTGTTTTTAGCAGCTGCTATTGCTGTTTCGGTTGGGGTAGTTGTTCAGCATGTACATTATAGTTATGATGTGATAGCAGCACCAATTTTTGCATATATTGCTTACAGGATAATTACTAAATTTTCCAAGCATTATCAAACAGAAACTCCCGTTGTTTAACAGACAATTGTCTAAAACAAATTTAATCATTTCATTTTTAGTGCTTTTTCGGTAATATTTTTATAATGTGAAGAATGTTGTAAAATATACCTGTGTAGTTTTATGCTTATTATATTTGGCATCGTGTAAGCACCAACAAACAGTTTCAAAAACTACTAAAACACCATCAGAAAGTATTCCCGAATCTTTAAAAAAACAATATGCCACAAAGTTAGGGGTTACGGAATCTGATATAAAAAATGAAAAATTATATCAGTTTATTAATGATTGGTATGGAGTTAAATATAAATATGGAGGAAAAGATAAAAACGGGATTGATTGTTCCGGACTGACCTCCCAATTATATTCGGTTGTTTACAAAAAAACAATTGCCTGTACAACAAAGGATTTAGTTAATGAAGTGAAAAAAATTAAAGAAACAGATCTAAAAGAAGGTGATTTGGTTTTTTTTAATACCAATGGTAAAAGCATTTCGCATGTGGGTGTGTATTTGCAAAATCATAAATTTGTTCATGCCTCAACTAAAAAAGGAGTTATGATTAGTGATATGAATGAGCCTTATTTTAAACAAACTTATGTAAGCTCAGGCAGGGTAAAGTAATTAATAAACTTTAACGCTTTACTATCAAAACAACGCTGTTAAAAACAATCCATTTTCGTAAATTTAAAAGAAGTTAATCATAGTAACTTAACAACATGATTACATTTTTTTATAAAACTCTTTTTGCCTTTTCTGTATTGTTAATTATGGCATTTGTTGCCAATAAACAACCCCAATCTAACATTGAAAAAACAGGCCCCGATTTTTTAAAATCTGAATCCCGTTGGGTCGATTCTGTTTTTAATTCATTGAATTCCGATCAGCGTTTGGCGCAGTTATTTATGGTAGCAGCATATAGTAATAAAGATATGAAGCATGTTGCAGAAATTAGAGAGTTGGTTGAAAAATACAATATTGGTGGATTAATTTTTATGCAGGGTGGTCCGGTACGTGAAGCAAGATTAAATAATTATTATCAAAGTAAAGCTAAAACACCTTTATTGATTTCTATAGATGGCGAATGGGGTTTAGCAATGCGATTAGATAGTACGCCAAAATATCCACGACAAATGACATTAGGCGCTATTAAAAATGATTCGTTGATTTATTACATGGGGAAACAAATTGCCCGCGAATGTAAACGCATGGGAATTCATGTGAATTTTGCGCCTGTAGCTGATGTCAATAACAATCCTTTAAATCCAGTCATTGGTATGAGAAGTTTTGGAGAAAATAAATATAATGTTGCTAATAAAGCTGTCATGTATATGAAGGGTTTACAGGCAGAAGGTGTTATGGCAAATGGGAAACATTTTCCGGGACATGGAGATACGGATAGTGATTCGCATAAAACCCTGCCTGTTATTAGTGCCTGTAAAGAACGTTTGGATACTTTAGAATTATACCCGTTTCAGCAATTGTTCGATCAAGGCTTATCAAGTATTATGGTAGCACATTTATTTGTTCCTTGTTATGATACAACTAAAAATACAGCATCAACATTATCTCCTTATATCATTCAGGATTTATTAAAAAAACAATTGGGTTTTCAGGGATTAATTTTTACAGATGCATTAAATATGAAAGGTGTTGCCAGTTTTTATGAGCCGGGAATGGTTGATGTAAAAGCTTTATTGGCAGGTAATGATGTGTTATTGTTTGCCGAGAATGTTCCCAAAGCGATGGAGCAAATTAAACTGGCAGTTAGTAAAGGACAAATTACTCAAGAAGAAATAGATGCTCGTTGCAAAAAAATATTGAAAGCAAAATACTGGTGTGGTTTAAGTAATAAGCAGTATATAAATCTTAAAAATTTATATCAGGATTTAAATACCAAAGAATCTTTTGTGATGAATACCAAATTAGCTGAAGCCTCTGTGACCTTACTAAAAAATCAACATGAAATACTGCCTCTTCAACGATTGGATACTATGAAAATTATAGAAGTATCTATTGGTGATGCTAAAGAAAATGTATTTTCGTCAACTATCAATAAATATGCTAAAATTACACACTTAGGTATTGAGCATGATGCCAGTAAAAAAGAACGTGATACTTTATTAGCTAAACTTAAAAATTATGATCTTGTAATTTTACAGGTTAATAAAACATCTTATAAACCTGAAAAAAATTTTGGTTGTAGTGCAGGAAGCTTTGATTTGATTTCAAAAATTTGCAATCAAAAAAATACGGTTGCTTGTTTATATTCTAATCCTTATCTGATTAATAAACTTGAGAACATTCAGCAGTCAAAAGCTATTTTAAATGTTTATGAATATAATACCTTTAGTCAAAAGGCAGCTGCCGATGCTTTGATGGGAGCAATTACAGTTAATGGAACATTACCGGTTTCAACCAAATTATTTGTTGCAGGTACAGGTTTGGAAATAAAAAAAAAAATTAGAGTACAATACGTTACTCCCGAACAAATAGGAATTAATAGTACTAAATTATTGCAAATTGACTCTATTGTAAAAATCGGCATCAAAGAACATGCTTTTCCGGGTTGCCAGATAGTGGCCATTAAAAACGGACAAGTATTTTATCAAAAGAATTTTGGTAAACAAACATACGATGCTAATGCAGATAAGATAAATGATAATACGGTGTATGATTTAGCATCATTAACTAAAATCTTATCGTCATCATTAGCTTTAATGAAATTAAGCGAACAAAAACAATTTGATTATGAGCAACATTTGGATTATTATTTTCCGGAGTTATCAAAAACAAATAAGTCAAATATTCATTATAAAGATATGTTAACGCATCAATCAGGTTTACCTGCATGGTTACCATTTTGGCAAAAAACAGTTGATAAAAAAAATGGATATAAATCAGGATATTATAGCGATGAATATTCTGAACAGTTTCCTGTTCAGGTAGCTAAAGGCTTATATGTTGTTAAAGATTTTAACGATTCGATTTATAATCAGATTATGAGTTGTAAAATGGAAGAAACCTGTAAATATGTATATAGTGATATTGGTTATTATTTTTCGAAAATTTTAATTGAACGTTTAACTAAAACAACATTGAATAGTTATGTGAAAGCACAATTTTATAAACCATTAAATTTAGGTTTAACCTATTTGCCTTTATCTGTTTATCCTTCAGAACAAATAGCTCCGACCGAAAACGATTTAAAATTCAGGAAACAATTAGTAAGAGGCTATGTGCATGATCAGGGAGCAGCCTTAATGGGTGGTGTTGCTGGCCATGCCGGATTGTTTGGTAATGCTAATGATGTAGCATTAATTATGCAAATGCTTTTAAATAAGGGTAGTTATGCCAGTCAACAGGTATTAGACAGCTCTGTGATTAGGCAGTATACAAGTACTCATTTTTCTGATAACAGAAGAGGCTTATGTTTTGATAAACCGGAACCTGACCCTAAAAAAGATAGTCCCGTAACCAAAGAGTGTAGCTTGAAAAGTTTTGGACATAGTGGTTTTACAGGAACTTTTGCATGGGCAGATCCCGAAAACGGATTGATATTTGTTTTTTTATCAAACAGGGTTTTTCCAAATGCTGATGAAAATAAATTAGCTAAACTAGGAATTAGAGGAAAAATCCATCGTACTTTATACGAGGCAGTAAAATCACCCTCTTTACTTTTAAATTAAGTTTAAAATAGTTACTTTTATTAATCTATTATCATCATCATGAGCGACACTTTAAATCAGCAAAAGGAGCAAATAATTAAATTACTAAAAGAAAAATCGGTAATGAAACAGGATGTATTTAGAAATACGATTACTTCTTTTGAAATGGTAAAACAGTGTGTTGAAGAAATTGCTTCTGAATTAAATAAAGAAACACAGGCAATTGATAAACGGTTAATTGTGTCCTCTTCTGAAACTAACAATTATGCTACTCAATTAAAAGTTGCCGGTGATATGCTGGAGTTTTTTATGCATACTAATGTGTTTGAATTTGAAAAATCACATGCAATGTTTAGAACAGGCTATGTTAAACAGAATGAATATAATTCATACTGCGGCATTATAAATGTGTATAATTTCTTGTCGGATTCATTTAAATTTAATCGTTTAAATGATTTAGGATATTTGGTATGCCGTATTTTTATAAACAGAGAAATGCGTTTTTTTATTGAGGCTAAAGGTCCAATAGGAATTAAATACTCTTCGTTTTCATCAGAGCCTATCAATAAAGAGCAACTTTGTGAGATAATCAATGACTTAATTATTTACGCTATAACTTTTGATTTATTTACACCTCCTATTGAGCAAATCAGAGAAGTATCTGTAAATGAAATACAAGAAAAAGTAAGTAGTATTAATTTAAGAACAGGTAAACGTTTGGGTTATGGGACAAGCGCCAGTTACGATGAAGATTCGAATATGTATATCTGATATTCATGCTAAATAAAAATAAATTATATACCATTTCTTTTATTGAAGGAGCATCTGTAATGGCAGCCGAAATTTGTGGTGCTAAAATACTGGCTCCGTTTTTTGGTAGTAGTTTGTATGTTTGGAGTGCTGTAATGGCAATTACATTAGGTGGTTTAGCAAGTGGTTATTTTATTGGCGGACAATTAAGTAAGCGGAAAAATAAAGAACAATTATTATTGTATGTTTTAATAGCCGCAGTGTGCAGTTTATGTTTAATGCCTTTTTTAACTTCTGTTTTTCTAATATTAGCTTCGGCTCTTTCATTAATTCCTGCGGTTATCATCAGTGTTTTATTTTTACTGTTTCCAACCATGTTATGTATGGGAGCAACTTCGCCATTAATTATTTCTATACTAACACAAGAGGCTAATAATAGCGGAGAGAATAGCGGACGCATTTATGCTGTTTCAACGTTAGGAGGAATTCTTGCTACTTTTTTATGTGGCTTTTATTTAATCCCAAATTTAGGGGTGCAATTTAGTTTAATTGTATTTGCTATAGCTTTATCGTTAGCTTGTTTATTTTTGATTCTTAAAAAAAAAAGTAAGCTAAGTGCTTTTATCCTTTTATCGGTTATTTCAATTGCTTTATATGGCTTTGTTAATTCAAAAACAAACAGGTATACTATTTATAAATCAGAAGGAATTTTAGGTAAATTGGAAATAAGGGATGAACCTTCAGTGAGTAATGATTCGGTAATTATCAGAAAATTACTTATCAATAATACGATTCAAACAGAAATGAATCTGCAAACTCGTCAGTCGGTATCGGAATATGTAAAACTTATAGAAAAAAATTTATTGTATTTTCAAAAAGGAAAGGTTTTGATTTTAGGCCTTGGTGGTGGGGTAGTAGCCAATATGTTAGCAAGCCATAATTATAAAGTAACTGCCGTTGAATTTGATAAACGTATTATTGAAATGTCGAGACAGTTTTTTTTTCTGAACGATTCAGTTAAAACAGTTTGTAACGATGCTCGCTATTATCTTAATAATTCTCTGGATAAATTTGATTTGGTATTATTTGATGTGTTTAAGGCAGAAGAACAACCAACTCATGTAATTACAAAAGAAAGTTTAGCGAAATTAAAATCCATGTTAAATACAAATGCTCAGGTATTAATTAATACACATGGTTATTTGAATGATAAAAAAGGACTGGGTACGCAATGTATATTAGCCACATTAAAGAATGCTGGGTTTGATTCGAAAATATGTACCTTTAGTGAAGACGAAAATTACAGAAACCTGCTCATAGTTTCAGCCTTAAAGCCTATGGAGGTAACATTAAATAATGAGCTGTATCCAATTATGTTAACGGATTTAGAAACTATAAATACCGATAATAAACCGGTTTTAGAATCGTTAAATGCATCAGCTAATCAAACGTTCCGAAGTTTGTATATTGATAATTATATTTTAAAGAATTATTAGTATTATTTTACTTGTATACTATAAATGATGGATGAAACATTCATGATAGATTTAAAAGCCGAAACAAAAGCTATTATTAAAATTGGTTTTGTCTTTATGGGCTTTTTGATTATGCTAGCTGTTGCTGCTTTTTTATTTATGGCATTTACTATTATTACTGATATTACAGTTCTTGCAATTTTTTTAATAAGCGCTGCAATATTGTTTTTTTACATTTCAAAAAAATATTTTCAGAATGTTTTTTACAAGGAGCAAATTACTATTGAAGGTGATAAATTGACTGTTTCTAATAAAAGTTGGGGTACTGAAAAAATACACGAATTCAATATTAACGATATTAAATTTTTTGGACATGTTGGTATGCGAGAATATACAGAACATCCAATGAATAATAGTATTGTTGATTTTACTGGATTAGCAACAGGAGAAAGAGAGTTACAGTTTTTAATTGATGATGGAACCATTGAAATAGAAACAGAAGATGAAGTCCTTAGATTTGGAAAAAACATGTCTTCTTGGGATACAGAAGAAGTAATTGCTAAAATCGAAAAATATACAAACAGGAAGTTTTCTAATAAGAATGAAGAAACTTCTTTTGAAGAAAATGGAGTATAATTTATTTTATTGAAATTTTAAGTATTCGCTCAGTCCCTTCATTTACCTTACATCTATCATCCATACGGTAGCCTATTACCCAAATAATATGTTCCTTATTTTCTAAAATCCAAACATTTTCTTTTTCAAATAAAGAGAGTTTTTGGTCTTTAAAAAAATCACTCAGTTTCTTAA
>JAEUTR010000021.1 GCA_016787365.1 Bacteroidia bacterium | reverse complement strand
TGCTGTGACACCTGCAATGCTGACAGAGTTTGCAAATTTGCGTAAATGGGAAATCCTATACCCGGAACATAAACTCCCAAAGAAGCGTTACGACTTGTTAATAAATACATTAATTGTTGGACTTGCGTTGACAGGAATTTTAATTTGGATCATTAACAAATTAATTTCTTAGATTCTGCAGGCAGAATTTATCTCGGAAAGTATCCATCAATAACAGTTTGTCTTACTGTTCTTAGACCTTGCATCGAACTTCTATAAAAATTATTAAATGGCTTACTTTCGTCAGTGTCCGCAACTATTAAGACCTCAAGTTTTTGTATATAGTGATCCATCTTTGCTACGAAAAATCTGTTTATTCTTAATAAAAGATATTGCTTCTTGGCAAAAGGAAGATTGCTTTGATGGATTTCATTAGTCAATGCAGTTAATTCTTGACATATATAAGAAAGGTCTTTCATAAGGAAATGGCCTTCTTTTGGTATATATATTTTAGTAAAGCCATCAACAAATTTCCTCAATGCGTCAACTCCCCGACGCTCAACAATATGTTTTGTACCGTCTGAGAATTTTGCTCTGGTACGTAGAGTGAGATTTTCGAACTCGCTTTTAATTTCGGAAAAAGTGCGTGAATATGTCTCTTCAATAGCGTGATCTGAAAATTCCTTATTTGCTTTGTTCTGTTCTCTGAAAGTCAAGTATACCACTATGGCACTCCCTAAAGTAATAACTGGAGCCGTAAGACCATTTATTGCATCTCCCAACGCGCCCTTATCGCGTAAATCAGCAAGGAAAGGAATTTTTGAAAAAAGCCAGTTTCCAAGTACGTTTAATAATCCTGCAAAGAATAAAATCAGCACAAGTATTCCGATAACAATGCCTAGGCCAGCTAGTATTTTTCGTCCCATGATTTTATATTTAGTTTAATTCTTATGCGTTAAGACAAATCAACCAGACTCGACAAAGAAATCTCCAAAGCATTTGCAATCTTCATCAAAGTAAGCAGACGCGGATTCGTTTTCCCATTTTCAATCATGTGCAACTGAGTTCGGCCAATTTCACAATCAAAGGCAAAAGCTTTTTGGTCGAGACCTTTTTCTTCTCGCAATTCTTTAATTCTCAGGCCTAATTTTTTAAAATATTTTGAATCTTTCGTGTTCACTATAGCGAATATCCAAATATTCTTCTTACATTGTGTTCGGTATAACGAACATACAATTATGAGTCTTTTTAAAAAATTAAAAATACACAGTAAATATCGTGCAAGACGCTGGGACGACATTACAGTTCCTGAAATCAGGCTTGAGGGTCATTGGCTCGACAAACTCGGTTTCAAAAAAGGTGACACGGTTAAAGTAAAAATGCAGGACAATAAACTGACAATTACCTTGGACAAAGGACAGAAATAACTACGCCTAACAGCAAGCAATGGCGTCATGCCGGTTTTCTTTACATTTTAAAATCTCGTTGGACATTCGTACATTTAACATACGGACGACCGGCACGAACGCCAGCTTGCGGTCCGTTATGTGTCACCGTTTAAGAAACATTCAAACTATTAATAACATACTGCAAATAATTAAAAATGTGTTTAGTCCGACAAACACAAAACTTGGACGAAAAACAAGGTTCATTTTGAATTTAATATACGTTGTTTTGACAACATATATTTGGACATATTTATTTTTAGCAAAATATCAAGAATACGACGAAAACTGGGGAAGTGTAATTCATTCATTTATTGTTTCACTGACATCATTTATTTTTATTTTAACTCTTATAAATTATCGCAGACATTTTTTAACAGACAATTATTACCCGACAATCATTTATTTTATTTTAAGTAGCCCAGTGACAATAGGTTTTGTAATATTAAACTATGGAAACATTATCGGTAAACTAGACTTTAATTAACGGCGAACACATAACACACGTGGCCGTTGCACAACCCTTCCTTTGTAACAGAAAATGCCTTCATTTTAGCGCTTATAAGAAATCAGATTTTTAGTTTAGAAAAACCGTAGTGATTGTTTTGGTGGAGCGTAGTTGAACTTTTTGAGTCCCAATACCTGCT
>JAEUTR010000019.1 GCA_016787365.1 Bacteroidia bacterium | reverse complement strand
TAAAGCGTTTTATAAAAGAGTACCCTCCGTTGTATTTATTCCTGTAATGATTTTTGTAAGCTCAAATCATTTGATTCAATATTACGCAAGTATGACATTTACAGAAGCCTTTTATTTGTTTTTACAATCATTATTTTTCTTTTGGTTTTTCAAATTATATGATGCCTTACAAATTGAACCGGATGGCAAAAAGCACTGGAAACTATTTTTAATGTTAGGCTTATTTGCCTTTTTAATAGCAACTTGTAAAAGTGGTGCCATTGTAGCAGTTCCGGTTATTATTTTATACTTTTTATTAGAAAAACAATGGAAAAATGCGGGCTATGCATTTGCAGGATACTTAGCTATTAAGATTCCATATGAATTATTGGTGAAAATAATTTGGGGTTCTCAAAATCAGTTTAGTGGTCAGGGAAGAATATTACTACAAAAAGATCCATATGATAAATCTTTAGGAAATGAAGATATGGCTGGATTTATAGGCCGTTTGTTTGATAATTGTAACTTATATTTAAGTAAACGTTTTTTTCAATTACTGGGCTTAAGAAATGAAGACTCTGTAGAAGTATTTGGATTACTTTCTGTTATTGTTATTGCTGTTCTGGTAATTGCATTAATTCATGTTTTTAAACAAAAAAATAAACCATTGGTGTTTTTTGGATTATTTACCGGTGCTCAATTATTATTATCTTTTTTAATCCTTCAGGCACGATGGGATCAACCTCGTATTGTTTTAATCTCTATGCCCATTATGCTTATATTAATGTTTCAACTATTTTATAGCTCTGTTAAAAAATCAAGTATGGGTCAATCCATCTATATATTTATTGCAGCACTTATTAGTGTATCTGTTTTGATGTCATCATTTAAAAGAGGTTCAGCCAATCTTCCTATTGTTAAAAAAAATTTAGCAGGAAATATTTATTACGGTTATACTCCTGATTGGCAAAACTTCTTAAAATGTAGCGAGTGGTGCGCGGATAGCTTACCAAAAAATTCATTAGTAGCAAGCAGAAAAGCGCCGATGAGTTTTGTGTATGGAAAAGGTAAAAAATTCTTTCCAATATACAGTGTTATTAAAAAAGATTCATTAACTCAACAGTCTAACCCTGACAGTGCGCTGGCATTTTTTGAAAGCAATGGTGTTACACATATTATGTTGGCAAGTTTAAGAATTAATCCAAAAGAAAATAGTGGGCAGATTATTAATACAGTTCATAATATTGCTCAGCCAATTTTTCAGAAATATCCAAACAAGCTTAAATTGATTCATACCGAAGGTCTGTCTGAGCAAACTTATTTATTTGAAATTACTAAATAATGACATCTTCATTAAGCATAGCACTTGGTAATTTTTTATATAAAAATTTATTTCCGGTCTATAAAATTACCTATAAAGCTTTTAAAGAAAAACAAGATGCTTTTGAAATTTCATTAATGCGAAAATATATAAAGCAAAACGATACTGTTTTAGATATTGGTGCCAATATTGGTTTTTATGCTGAAATACTATCCGATATTGTTGGTGAAAAAGGAAAAGTACATTGCTTTGAACCCGATATCACTAACTTTAAACATTTAGAAGGCCGAAGTAAACGTTTACCAAACGTTACTATAAATAACAAAGCCGTTTCTGATAAAACAGAAACAATCAAAATATATACTTCAAAAAAATTGAATGTAGATCATAGAACTTATAAGCCTGATGAATATGATCAAGAAATTGATATTCATGCCATTTCAATTGATGAATACTTATCTCCAAATACCGAAGTAGATTTTATCAAAATGGATATTCAGGGCTTTGAAATGAGTGCTGTAAAAGGCATGACAAAAACACTACAAAGTTCACATTTAAAAATGCTTTCAGAGTTTTGGCCTTATGGAATGCGAAAAGCAGGAACGAGCGTATTGGAATATTATATTTTCTTAAAGCAATACCAGTTTTACATATATTTAATTGAAAACAATCAATTAATTGAATTAACAGAAGAAAAAGTAAAAACGTTTTTGGATTTACCAGAGACAACTTACATGAATATATTTGCAAGTAAAAACCGTGTTTAAAAAATATACCATACCGTTTGATTTAGATGATCCGAGGGCAACCTTGGCACATAGAGATATTATTTTACAAAAACCATTTTTAAAACGTTTATACCAGGATTGGTACAAAATTTTTATTCAAAAAAGTAAAGAGGTTGGAAAAGGCATTTATTTGGAAATTGGCTCGGGTGGAGGTTTTTTAAAAGATGAATTCCCGGAAGTTGTTACTTCGGATATTTTACAGTTACCGGTAGTTGATAAAGTATTTAGTGCCGAAGAAATGCCCTATAAAGAAAATGAATTAGGCTGCATTATGATGTTAAATGTATTTCATCACATTCCTCGACCCTACTTATTTTTACAGGAAGCGGAAAGAACATTAATTAAAGGTGGCAAAATTATTATGATTGAACCGGCCAATTCTGCTTTAGGAAGGTTTATATACAAACGCTTTCACCACGAACCATTTGATGAAACCGGACCTCGTGAAATAAAACCAGGAAACCCTTTAAGCAATTCTAATCAAGCCTTACCACACATTTATTTTGAAAGAGATTTAGAACAATTTGCAAAAGATTTTCCTACTCTTAAAATCAAAAATATCACTTACCATAGTCCATTTATCTATGTATTAAGTGGTGGCGTTTCCAGAAGCGCAATGCTGCCCTACTTTATGTATAATCTTGTAAAAGCTATGGAATGGATTTGTAACCCATTTGGTAAACAGTTAGGCTTGTTTTGTACCGTAGAAATTGAGAAGATTTAAATCGCTAATACTTCTTTCCTTCTCACAAACATCAATCCTAAAATTGTAATTCCTGCATTAATAATAATTAACTCATTGCCTATTTCATAGCTTGTCATAGTTTTAACAACATAATTAGCCAAAATATAAGTTATTATAGGTGCAACCACACAAATAACAGGCACTAACTTATCATTTAAATTAAGTTTTGTAAACAAGCCAATGGCAAATAAACCTAATAACGGCCCGTAAGTATAACCTGCCAGCATTAATATTGTATCAATAATAGCACGTTGGTTTAATATATCAAATACAATAATAACTAGCCATAAAATCACTGCAAATCCAATATGGATATAAGTTCTGCGTTTTGATTTTTCTGCTTCACTTAATGTTGTATTTCTATCATACTCCAACATATCTACATAAGTAGAGGTTGTTAAAGTGGTTAAAACACTATCGGCACTACTAAACGTTGCCGCTGTTAAACCAATAATAAAAATTAATCCGGCAAACATCCCTAAATGATTTAATGCTAAGTTAGGGAATACCTTATCTGTAATAACTTTACCTGTCTCTGTATTCATTGGTAAATCAATCAACGAATGTGCGTAGTACTGATACAATAAAACGCCTAATGATAAAAAGAAAATATTTACAATTACCATCACAATACTAAACCAAAAAATATTTTTTTGCGCTTCTCCTAATGATTTACAACTTAAATTTTTCTGCATCATATTTTGGTCAAGCCCTGTCATAGCAACTGCAATGAAAATCCCGCCAATAAACTCTTTTACAAAAAAATTAGATTTATGCCAATCCCAAAAAAATGTTTTTGAATATTCTGAATTTGCAATATTAGATACTGCTTGTCCAAAACCAATGTCCATTTTGTCAATAATAATAGCAATAGAAACAACTACACCCAATACCAAGAACAAAGATTGAAAAGTATCCGTCCAAACTAAAGTTTTAATACCTCCTTTGTACGTATATAATAACATTAACACTAAAATAACCGAAACACTTAACCAAAAAGGCACATGAACACTTTTAATCTGATCAAATACAAAAAACTGAATCACTCCTGCAGCTAAATATAACCTACCGGAAGCTCCTAAAATTCGGGATAAAATAAAAAAGAACGCTCCAGTTTTTTGAGTATGTTTCCCAAAACGATTTTCTAAATACGTATAAATAGAAATTAAATTCATTTTATAATAAATAGGGAGCAATACTTTTGAAATAATAAAATAACCTACAAAATAACCAAATACTAATTGCAGGTATGAGAAATTAGCGCCTCCTACTTTTCCTGGAACAGAAATATAAGTTACCCCGCTTAATGAATCGCCAATCATACCAAATGCAACTGCATACCAAGGCGATGCATGATTACCTGAAAAATAACTATCAGCCGTTGAATTCTTGGAAGTTAAATAGGCAATAAGAAGTAACCCTCCAAAATACAAGCCTATACATGAAATAATAAGTATTGGTGA
>JAEUTR010000008.1 GCA_016787365.1 Bacteroidia bacterium | reverse complement strand
ATATTTTACAGCCGAGTCCTTTAACTGAGTCTCGTATTTATAGTCTCTTTTTATGATTGTTGAAAGTGGCTCATTTGCTACAGATTCTTCAATGTTACGAATAGATCCATCACTCCAGTAGTTATATAAAGTTCCTTTCTTATCTCTCAAATCTCCGTATGAATCAAACATAAGGTAGCCAACTCCGGCATGAATAAAAGGGGCAACGTCTTTTTCTTTTTCTCCTATTTTATCGAAAAAGGCAAATACATTAAGCCCACCACCCATTACAGTTGATTCAAAATTCAGGTGAGAAGTTTTATCATTATCTGTTCCGGCAAATTTCCCATACATACCATCAATTCCAATTCCTAAAATTTTACCTATGCGGTATTCAACGCCCAAGCCGTAACCTAAACGCATATCGCTAAAGAAATTAGAGTTATTTTTTTTGCCAACATCTCCTAAAAATTTTAGGCCTCCTGCCTGAGCAGTGATTGACAATTGAGCAAAAGACGAGCTAACAACAACCAAGCAAATTGCTAACAAAGATAGTTTTGTAGAAATTCTATTCATAAATTTATCGTTTAATAATCGATTAAATTAGTTGTTTTCTCGATAAAAACAAAACTAAATCAAAAAAAACGGTTGTTTTTTAAGGTGAAATGTTAATTTTAAACAAAACATTGTTAGTTAAGTCAAAAAACATGCTTTTATAGAAGTTGCAAGTTTGTTCATTAGCATGATAGCTGATTAACAAAAAACAACCGATAATTGATTAATTTTTAAAAAACTTACTGCATATATTTGAAACCAATAAGTTTATTTAAATAAGAAAGTATATAAATGAATTCACAATATAATGTTATAATTGTTGCAGGCGGAACAGGTTCCAGAATGCAATCAACAGTTCCAAAACAATTTATTGAAATAAAAGGAAAACCTGTTTTAGTTCATACCATCGAAAAATTTTTGGAGTTTGATGAATTCATTAATATAATAGTGTGTGTACATAAAGATTATATGACTGACGCTAATTTTATGCTAGCCGAGTACTTCCCAGACAGAAACATACGAATAGTTGTAGGCGGAGAAACTCGCTTTCATTCTGTAAAAAACGGGTTGAATACGATTCCCAACAAAAATGACGTGGTTGGAATTCATGATGCAGCAAGACCTTTTGTGAGTGTAGAAACGATTAAACGTTGTTTTGAAACGGCTGCTCAAAAAGGGAATGCAATTCCGATTTCACCAATAAATGAAAGTTTACGTATGGTAACTAATGGCATTAATAAAGCGGTAAGTAGAGATGATTATAAAATTGTACAAACGCCACAATGTTTTATTGTTTCAAAAATTAAAGAAGCCTTTGAACAAGATTACTCTCCATTTTTTACAGATGACGCCACAGTACTAGAAGGTATGGATGAAACCATTAATTTAGTAGAAGGTAATTTCGAAAATATAAAAATCACAAATCCTTATGATTTAAAATTTGCTGAATTATATTTATGATGACGACCGAAGATATAGCCGATGCATTAGAAATTACCGCCAAATTAATGGAGCTTCATAACGAAAATCCGTTTAAAATAAAATCAATCAATAGTGCAGCTTATAAATTAAGTAAAACTCGAATTGATTTAAGTGACCCAACAGTTGAAGAGTTAACACAACTAGAAGGTATAGGTAAAAGTTTAGCTGAAAAAATTATTGAATTCAATACAACCGGCACCAGCAAAGAACTTCAAGAATTAATGGCAAAAACACCTACAGGTGTCATTGAAATGCTTGGCATAAAAGGTTTAGGTCCGAAAAAAGTGCGTCAATTATGGCAAGAATTAGAAATTGAAAGTGTAACAGAATTACTATATGCTTGCCACGAAAACAGATTAGTAGAGTTAAAGGGCTTTGGAGAAAAAACCCAAAATACCATTATTCAAAATATTGAATTTAAAATAAAAAACACGGGTTGGTTTCATTATGCTTATGCCGAAAAAATTGGGCAACCTATTATTGATGCCATTAAACAACAAACCGAATTAGTATCATTTACAGGTGCTATGTATCGTCATTGCGAAGTAATTGAAGAAATAGATATTTTAGTTGGCGATGAAAGTATTGATTTAGATGAATTTATTTCAGAAACGATTCCTTTAAATTTCATTCAATGTAACCCAAATGTATTTTATAGAAAATTAGTAGAATCTTCTTCTACAAAAGAACATTTAGAAGGCATTAATTTTAAAGCGTTAGCCACCAAAAAATACGATAGCGAAGAATCTATTTATTCAAATTTGAGTATTCAATATTGTGAGCCTGAATTACGCGAAGGATTGTTTGAATTGGAAAAAGCAAAAAATCATCAATTACCTCAATTAATTGAATTAACAGATTTAAAAGGTATTTTGCATAACCACTCTACTTACAGTGATGGTATGAATTCATTGGAAGAGATGGCTGTTTATTGCAAACAACTAGGTTATCAATATTTAGGTATTTGCGATCACTCTCAAACGGCAGTTTATGCAGATGGTTTAAAAGTAGAAACGGTTTTATTACAACAACAGGAAATAGAAAAACTCAACAAACAATTATTTCCTTTCAAAATATTTAAAGGAATAGAAAGTGACATTTTAGGAAATGGAGATTTGGATTATGAAGAAGATATTTTAAAAACATTTGATTTTATTGTAGCTTCTGTTCATTCTAATTTAAAAATGGATGAGGACAAAGCTACTACTCGTTTATTAAAAGCTATTGAAAACCCATACACAACAATACTTGGGCATCCAACCGGACGTTTATTATTAGGTAGACCAGGTTATCCTCTTAATCACAAAAAAATTATTGATGCCTGTGCTGCTAACAAAGTAGTCATTGAATTAAATGCACATCCATATCGTTTGGATATTGATTGGCGTTGGATTCCATATTGTTTAGAAAAAGGTGTGATGATTTCTATTAACCCCGATGCACATCAGTTAAAAGGCTATCATGATATGCGATATGGCACATACGTAGCGCGCAAAGGTCTTTTAACAAAAGATAACTGTTTAAATGCGATGGATTTAAATACATTTGAAAATTATCTGTCAACAAAAAAATAGTTACTTAGGTTTTAAACTTACGATTGCTTTATTGTTTGTTTATGGTATTTTATTTTCTCAAACCGATAGTTGTATCTTCTTTGGTAACAGACCAATTTTTCCATACTACCATCCTACTTCTCCAACTAATGGAAAAGAGTTTTTTACAGTAAAAAAAGAGTTTCATAAAATCATTACAGCTCAAACGAACTTTAATGGAATTATCACTGTCAATTTTTTTATAAATTATAAAGGTGAAACTGATTTTTATAACACTCAAATTTGTGATTTGCAATATAAACCATTATCAATTACTAAAGATATAGAACTATTATGTTCTCAAATACTACAAGCGGTTAAACAAACATCACCTTGGAAACCTCAACTAGATGAGCAACGCAATCCTATTAACTCTCGGAAATTTTATTCATTTAGATTCAATAACGGTAAACTCATTGAAATACTTCCTAAATAGTTGTTTGCTTTTATGCATGATGTGTAGCTTTAATACTAAAGCGCAAAATGATTCGTTGACGTTAGCGTATAAATTAGAACGATGCCATAAGCCCATTAAAGCAAAAGATATTTTAGAGTTTTTAGAAGAAAAACATTTTACTAAAAGACAAATTTTAGAAATGGGCACTTACATTTCCTATCACGGCAACGACAAATGTGGTAATGAATTAATGAATCTGTGTATCGCAACAATCGATAGTATCACAGCT
>JAEUTR010000729.1 GCA_016787365.1 Bacteroidia bacterium | reverse complement strand
AAAGAAATGTTTATTGGTTTTATTAAAGCCATTGGATTATTAATGGGACTATACATTTTATTGTTATTGTGTGTGTTTTCTAAAATTGTAGTGTTAATGGTTGTTGGTATTTTACTTTTTTACATTGCTATTCTTCTTCTTATTCCTATAGCTATTCATGGTTCAAATAAATACCGTTTATCAAGAACTTCATGGAGAGGAATTCATTTTGGATACAGAGGGAATTTAGGTGAATTTATTAAGCTATATTTATTAGAAGGATTTTTAACCATAGTTACTTTTGGTATTTACTCAGCTTGGATGGAAGTAAAAATCACGAGATATATTAGAGAAAATACACGATTTGGAAATATAGAATTTAAATTTGAAGGCGAAGGCTCTGATTTATTTTTAATTAAAATAAAAGGAATGTTTTTAATGATATTCACATTAGGTATATACTCATTTTGGTATTTTAAAGATTTGATTCAATTTCATATAAACAATACAAAAATTGTTCAAGACAATAAGCTAATTAATATCCAATCTACAATGACTGGTGGAAAGATATTTTCTTTAATTATTGTAAACTACTTAATAGTTGTATTTACTTTAGGTATAGGAACAGGAATTGCCATTAACCGAGTAATGAGAGCTACAATGGAAAATATCGAATTTGATTCTGAAATTGATGCAAACAATTTAGTGCAAACAGAAAGTGAATATAAAGATGCATCGGGCGATGATTTAGCAGGAATGTTAGATATTTCAATTATTTAAGAATGGATAACAATATTTATTTTGATGGAAAAACAGCACAGTCTCATGACTGTGCTGTTGGTTTTTATGATAGTACTATTCATATAACTTTATTACAAAATCAAAATATGATTATCTGGGATAAATCTCATATTTCAGACTTCACATTAAAAAATGATATTTTGATAATCAAATATGGGAACTTCCCTCACCAAACATTAGAGTGTAGAGGTGAATCATCTTCAATATATTATAATAAACTTGCTGCAAACAGAATAGACAAAAAAGCAGAAGGTTTTTGGGCAAAAAATTTCAACAAAATTGCCATAGCTTTATGTGTAATTTTTATAGTTACCTGTTTTGCCGGATATTTTATAATTTTGCCTTGGGCAGGCGAAAAATCTGCTACTCTTATTCCTAAGGATATTGAAGAAAGTTTAGGTAATAATCTTTATGAATCTATTTTGCAATCATCTACAGAAGAAGATTCTGCAACTTTTTATGCCAATAAATTTATCTCAAAATTAAAAGTCAATAGTGATTATGATATACAGGTTACTGTTGTTGAATCTGAGCAGATTAATGCTTTTGCTTTACCTGGAGGACATATATTTATATACTCGGAAATTATAAAACAAGCAAACTCATACGAAGAATTTGCTGCCTTGCTAAGTCACGAAATATCACATGTTACCTATCAACATTCTTTAAAAAGTATTTGTCGTTCAGCGGCATCCAGTTTTTTTATTGCTTTTTTATTTGGTGATGTCACCGGAATTTCATCAGGAATTTTACAGCAGGCTAATGAATTTAAACAATTACACTATTCGCGTGAATTAGAAACTCAAGCCGACGACAAAGGTTATGAAATGATGATACAAAATAATATTTCCCCTAAAGGAATGATTGATTTATTAACGCTTTTAAAAAATCAATCAGATGATATGGATGAAATGACAAAATACTTTAGTACTCACCCTGAAACCGAGGAACGCATTAAAAATATTCAGTCAAAACCATTAGCATCAAAAAAATTTGAGCAGAGTGAGGATTTAAAAATGATTTTCAATACTATTAAATCGCACTTAGACTAAGTTTTATTTAAAATCAAGTCCGTCTTGATTTCCTTCTTGTCCACCCATTCCTTTCATTTGCTTGCCACGTTTAAAGATAGATGCATCCATCTTTCCAAATAAATATGTAACGGTTAAACGCACATACCTAGATTCACGACGACGAGACAAATCCTGTTCATAATAAGGAGTTTCATAATGTGTCCCCATTCTGCGTGTATTAAACACATCACTCAATGTGGCGTTAAAAATCCATTTGGTAGCTATCATATAATTTAATGATATATCCATAGAATAAATTGGATTGGCAACTCCTAATAATAATATTTTAGGAGATTCGTAATTTCCATTTACCTGAAGGGTAATGTTTTTAGGAAATCTATATGAAATGGTTGTTTTTGCATTCCATGCATATCCTTCTGCTTTAACCTCAGGCTCGGTTGGAACAATTTTACCTTTCATATAAATATAATAGGCATTAGCATTTACGGTCCAGTCTAAAGTCTTAAAAAAAGTCCATTTAAATGTATTTTCAAAGCCATAACGTATGGCATTGTCTCCATTTATGGTTGTATTAACTAATACATTTGTTTTGGCAGGATCAGGATCTGGGTATGCAACATCTGTTATAGGTTGCTCTTCGTAACGGAAATACCCTGAAGCTAAATAACTTCCTTTGGTTAGTATTTTATTATAGTTTAACTCCGCTATGTTTTTAAATTCAGGTTTTAGTTGAGGATTACCAATACGATAGTTTTGCTTATCAGCAAACATTACAAATGGCATTAGCTGAAAAAAATTAGGGCGGGCAATTTTCCTACTAAAATTTAGCTGTACTTCCTGACTCTTTTTTAGTTTTTTAGAAAAATAAATTGCAGGGAATAAGGATTTTAAAATATCATAGGCTGTGGAAGGATAATTATATGAAAATTTTTGATTTTTATCAGTAATATTACCTGCATAGTAAGATTGTTCAAATCTTAAACCCGCTTGATAACCAATATTCCAAAATAGTTTATCATTATAATTCACGTAAGCCGCATTAATCATATCATCAATGACATAGCGGTTACTCATAATAGTATCTTTTACATAATTATTTTCATCTCCTGTAGCGCGTGATGTATTATTGGCACTGATAGAATTTTTATAAAAAGCTTTTATACCAGCTTCAAATTTTCGGGTATCACTAATTGGATTGACATAATCCATCTGAAACACAAACTGATTCGCATTTGTGAACCCTTTGTTTTTTTGATATGTATTTGGAATATCTGTAATATAAGGGATTGTTTGCGTACTGGTATTAAACAAATAACCATTATTAGAATTTGTGTAATTATAATTTGCATCAACCGTTAATTCCTTCCCAACTTTTGGATAAGTCTTTTTATATAATAGCTGTGCATTATAGTTCTGGAATTCTGCTTTTTGATTATTGAGCTGGTATCCAAATAATCTTTCAGTAGCCGAACTATCCAGTATTTTATAAGTTTGATTATCTGCTGTTTTAAACTGTCCGGCTACAATCATTCCATTTAAAGAAATAGTATTTCTATTGTCAATATTATAATCAATGCCTAATCTTCCAAAATTGAAAATAGTCATCATTCTTGTATTATTATCCTGATTGAAATAACCTACAGTTTTTCCGCTATCTAACTGTGTTCGTTTCGTAAATCCGTTTGTATTATTTATTCCCTGATTAAATGAATACATTAAGGATGTATTCCATTTTCCTTGTTTTACATTAAGGTTTGCCATCCCGCCATAACGATCTCCTGTGCCAATATAAGCCATTACCATACCGTTATAACCTGGCTTATTATTTCTCTTCATCACCACATTTAAAATCCCCCCAGTTGCACTTGCATCATATTTTACAGATGGGTTTGTAATAATTTCTACCCTCTCAATCTGATCAGCCGGAATTTGCTGTAAGGTTAAAGTTGTTGGTCTTCCATCTACAAATATAGTTGGCGACTGATTACGCAATTGTACATTTCCATCTGCATCAACTGTTAATCCTGGAATATTTTTCATTACATCCACACCAGTACCGCCTTTTACTGACAAATCCTTGTCCACATTATATGTGCGTTTATCAATACTCAGAACAACCGCACTCTTTTCAGCAACAACATCTACTTCTTTCAATAATTTATCATCTACTGCTAATTTAATATCTCCCAAATCCTGATCAACTTTATCAGGAGGAGACAGATATACTTTTTGCAGGTAATCTTTATAACCAATAAATTTTATTTTAACTCTTACTTGACCAAAAGAGGGCAATCCGTCAACTGCAAAATCTCCGTTTTCTTTAACTAACGACCCACCTAAAAGACTGTCCTTACTATACCAAAGTACCTGAACAGAAGCATATTCAACAGGTTTTCCCGTATTAGCATCAATAACTTTACCGTAAACTCGACCAAGTTTAGGATCTTTCATATTTTTCATTCCTCCCATACCTCCCGGCATTTGAGCATACGAAGTTAAACCAATAAAAAAGGCAATTATTAAGAGTAGATGCTTCATGACAAATTTTAAAATGCAAATGTATAAACAATACAGGCTTTATTATAACAAATTATATGAGCGGTAGTTTAACATGACCTATAAGTAAATAGGTATTGTAGAGAAT
>JAEUTR010000723.1 GCA_016787365.1 Bacteroidia bacterium | reverse complement strand
AAAGAAATTGATGAATCTGATTTTGCAAAAAAAGCGATTTCAAATTATCAAAATATCGATGCATATTTTACCTATCCAAATATCAAAACCTATTGGCAAGATTTTGATAAATTAATCTGGCATCAGGATTTACCAATTAATTCAACTTCCATGTTTGCACAATGGGAAGTAATGAAGCTAGCTAATCAACAAAACGTAAAAGTTTTATTGGATGGCCAAGGTGCAGATGAAATACTTGGAGGGTATTATAATTTTGCAGGAATTTATTTAATTGAAAAATTAAAACATTTACAACTAAGTTCCTTTTTAAACGAAAAAAAAGAACTACAACAAAAGTTTTCGCCAAACATTAATAACACAATTGGAAGAGCAGCTTATTACTATACACCTGAATTTATTCAGCGACGTATACGTGCTAAAAAAAGATTAGGAATGAGTTCTATCTCTCATGATTATGCTCAACAATTGTCAACCATTGATGTGCCTGCTAGAGGAGGGAAATCTTTTAAAGAACAGTCCATTTTAAGTATGCAGTTTGGCTTACAGGACTTATTGCGTTATGAAGACAGAAACTCTATGGCTTTTTCAATTGAAAGCAGAGTACCTTTTTTAGATCATAGATTAGTTGAACTATCCATAGCATTACATAACCATTGGAAAATTAATAACGGTTGGACAAAATATATTTTAAGAAAAACTGCAGAACCTGTATTAAACAAAGAAGTAGTTTGGCGGAAATATAAAATGGGTTTTTTAACGCCTCAAAAAATATGGAAACAGCAATCAAAACATGAATTAACACAGTTTATTAATGATAGTGAGATTCCTGACTTTATTAACAAAAATTATTTATTACAATTAAACCAATCAGATATAAACGACTCTTCTCATTTAAGTGAATTTTGGAAACTCATTTCATTTTTAAAATGGGCAGAAGTATTTAAAGTAACATTTTAATATAACATGACTAATTTAAAATTTGCAATTGTTGGATGTGGCCGAATAGCGGAAAGGCATGCAGAACATATAGTAAAACAATCACAATTAGTGGCTGTTTGCGACACCAATGAAGAAAGAAGAAATTTATTTGCTCAAAAATTTGGGTGCAAAACTTATTCATCAATTGATGAACTATTGCAACAAGAAAAAAACTTAGACCTTGTATCCATTTGTTCTCCAAATGGCTTACATGCCGAACATAGCATCAAAGTATTAAAAGCTGGTATACACGTTTTATGCGAAAAACCAATGGCTATTAATGTTGCCGACTGTCAATTAATGATTGAAGAGGCCGAAAAAGCTAACAAACATTTATTTATTGTAAAACAAAACAGATTTAATAAACCAATTGCAGCTCTAAAAAAAGTGATAGATGAAGGCAAACTTGGTAAAATTATTAATGTACAATTAAATTGTTTTTGGAATAGAAATGACCAATATTATGAATCCTCAGACTGGAAAGGTAAAAAAGCTTTAGATGGAGGTACACTATTTACTCAATTTAGCCATTTTGTGGATTTATTATACTGGATGGTCGGTGATGTTAATCAATATCACGCTTTTGTAAAAAACTTCATGCACCAACATAATGTAGAGTTTGAAGATACCGGTGTTATTGTTTTGGAATTTAAAAATGGTGCAATTGGTAGTATTAACTATACAGTAAATAGTTATGGTAAAAATATGGAAGGTTCAATTACAGTATTTGGAGAAAAAGGTACTGTGAAAGTTGGAGGTCAGTATTTAAATGTTTTAGAACATCAATCCATTGAAAATTATGTCATGAATGTGCCAATTGAAACTAAACCTGCCAATGATTATGGCTATTACCAAGGCTCTATGTCAAATCATGACAGCGTTTACGAAAACATTATAGATGTACTTACTAACAATGGGCATGTAGCAACTAATGGGCTTGAAGGCTTAAAAACGGTTGAAATCATTGAAAATATTTATAAATTAGCTAAGTCTAACAATAGTTAGAAATAACAAATTTATAACCCTATTATTTGATTGAAGTTCTAATGAATGTCCCTTTTTTAAATTTAAAAACTCAATACTCAAATCTTAAACCCGAAATAGATAAAGCCATTGCTGATGTAATTAGCGACACGGCATTTATTAAAGGGAAATACGTGGATCAGTTTGAAAAAGAATTTGCTAATGCGTATAAAGTAAAACATTGCATTGGTGTTGCCAATGGTACAGATGCCATTTATATTATTCTTAAAATGTTAGGTATTGGTTCTGGTGACGAAGTTATTACTGTTGCCAATACATGGATTTCCAGTTCAGAAACAATTACACAAGCGGGTGCCAAACCTGTTTTTATAGATATTGAACCTGAATATTATTGTATTGACACTTCAAAAATTGAAGAAAAAATAAATTCAAAAACAAAAGCTATTGTCGCTGTTCATTTATTTGGGCAATCAAATAATATTATTGAATTAAAAGCGTTATGCGAAAAACATAATTTATTTTTAATTGAAGATTGTGCGCAATCACACTTTAGTGAGTTTAACCAACAATACGTTGGCACTTATGGAATCGCTTCTACATTCAGTTTTTATCCGGGCAAAAACCTTGGTGCATATGGAGATGCCGGAGCTATTTTAACCAATAATGATGAATTAGCTTTAAAAATGCGTATGTACGCAGCTCATGGTTCTATAGTAAAACATCAACACGAAATAGAAGGTATCAATTCTCGATTAGATGGATTGCAGGCAGCCATCTTATCTGCTAAACTTCCGCATATTAAAAAATGGAATGACCAACGCATACAACACGCTGCACTTTATTCTGATTTATTAAAAGACGTTAATGAAATTGTAACTCCATCCGTAAGAGCTAATACAAAACATACATTTCATTTATACGTTATTAGATCAAAAAGAAGAAATGAATTACAAGCATTTTTAAAAGAACAAGGCATTGAAACCCAAATCCACTACCCTGTTCCTTTACCTTTTGTAAAAGCGTACAAATACTTAAATCATCAATCTACTGATTTTCCAATTGCTTATCAATATCAATCGGAAATATTATCACTTCCAATGTATCCTGAATTAACACAGGAGGAAATACAATTTGTTGTCTCAA
>JAEUTR010000719.1 GCA_016787365.1 Bacteroidia bacterium | reverse complement strand
AATACTTCTACAAACAATTCTAATAATATTGCTACTTCCCAAACATTTAATAGTATTAATAATCTATTCCATTTAGACCCCAACACAATGTGGTCTATTGAACCTGACCATAATAATTATAAAGTTGTCCCTGATTGTTTTACTTGTCTTTTGACCCGTAAAGAACATTCTGACCGCAAACATTCCTGTTTGTTTATCAATACTGATAATAAAACCATTGTTAAAAATTGTTTTTCCTGCACTCCATCTTCCATCGTTAATAATCAAAAAGAATCTAAAACTATTATTCAAGTTGTAAATAATGTTTTCAATATCAATATTAATTTTAATCAATCTGATTCTTTATACAATCAACTTAGGAAACGTCTTGAAGTTTATGCCAAAAAACAATGTGTTAAACGTGAAAAAAATACCGGCCTTGTTTTTAAACCTGTTAAATCTTATGCATTTGTTTTTTATAAGTCTGCTGAAGATTTTATTAATGAATGCTTTTATGATGATGAAGATTTTAAATCAAATCATAACAATGTTAAAAATCTAACAACTTTTATTAAAGAATTTGATTCTTCTTCATTTCCTTTTATCACTCTTGATAAAAATTACATTGGCTTTTCTAATGGTCTTTATAATGTGATTACTTGTAATTTCCTTGAAAATTACTCTAATTCTGATATTGTTTGTAATAAATATATCGATAAGCCTTTTACTTTTTCTATGGATACACCTCATCTTGATATCATTCTTAATTATCAATTTACACCTGATGTTAAACACTTTATTTACACTTGTTTAGGTCGTATGTTTGGTATTCGTGATAACTTTGGGTTTATGTTGTATCTTCTTGGTGAAGCGGGCTGCGGTAAATCTCTTATTATCGAAATTCTTTCTGAATGTTTTGTTTCTGTAGGTAGTATCAATGATTCTTTTGAACGTAAATATGGTCTTAGTTATCTTTATGATAAAGATATTGTTGTGTGCGATGACCTTCCTAAAAACATTCACGAAATTCTTCCTCAACAAACCTTTCAAAGTATGATTACTAATGGACTTGTTTCTACCGCCGCTAAAAATAAAGATGCTATTCAATTAAAATGGACTGTCCCACTCCTTTTCGCCGGCAATTGGTTCCCTAGTTATATTGATAAAGGACAAATTTCCCGTCGCTTACTTGTCGCAAACTTTGAAAAAAATGTTTATTCACCTGACACTTCACTTAAACAAAAAATTATTGATAATGAACTTCCAAACTTTATTTATAAATGCACCAAGTATTACAATGAATTATTACTTTCCAGCGCTAATAAATCTATCTGGGATATATGTCCTGACTATTTCAAAGACCAGCAAGAAGAATTACGAATTGAACGTAATCCACTTTATAAATACTTACTTGAAAATACCTGTTTCGAAGAAGGTTCTCAAATTCCATTAAATGAAATTAAAGCAAACTTTGAAATGTGGCTTGAGAAAAAGGTATCTAAATTAGACCACGGAACATTCGGTCAAGTAAATCAAAATTATGTTATTGTAAAAATACAATTATGTAAGAGTTGTAAAATGAAACATAAAAAGGGATGTTGTGCAGATTATGAACGAACTAATAGAAGTATTGGTACAATTGTATTAAACATTAAAATGGCTTGACTTCTTAGCAGTTGTTAATAAAATTTGTGTATTTGTGTATTTGTGTATATTTGAAAAACTATTCATTAATTATTTCAAAAAAAATTTTTATAAAATATATTTTGAATAGTTTTTCAAATATACACAAATACACAAATACACAAATTTTA
>JAEUTR010000658.1 GCA_016787365.1 Bacteroidia bacterium | reverse complement strand
GTTTTTTCTCCTGTAGCAATGCTATCTCCAAAAGCGTTATAAAACAATTTCCGATATAGTTTCATGGTATTTAGTTTTGCTACCAAATCAGTGATGTTATTTGCCATTTCGGCCGGATGAGAAATAGGTGCTAGTGCCTGCATATCCAAATTATTAATAGCTCCATCCCACATAAATATGTTTTGCCAGGCTAAATTCATTAATGCTGGCGAATTGCGTGTGCCTATACTGTCGTGTATTCCATGACTTAAGGCATGATCTATATGAGTAAATGCAGAAAATTGTGAATGGCAACTGGCACAGGAAATCGTATTATTTTTTGAAAGTATTGGGTCGTAAAATAATACTCTGCCTAATACTATTTTATTTACTGTAAGTTTATTGTTAGTGAAATTATATACCGGTTTAGGCCAATTTGCAGGAATAAAAAATAAATCGTCTTGTTTAGTAAACGCTAAAAACACAAAACATAATAGGATAAAGTATAATTTTTTCATGTTTACTGAACGCTAAAACATTTACTTGTTGCTTCCGAAAGCTTTACAGCATCTGTATTTGGAGACATGATATGATGTTGTGATGTTAATTCTATTGCTTCTAAAAAACGTTTTACATCAAACAATACATTGATTTTACCAGGTTGTTTTATTTTTAAATAGACATTTTGTAATGTATTAAATGGATGCATATAACCGCCTAAATGGAATTGAAATTCCTTTTTAGGATTTGTAATCAAACTACTTGTTCCTTCTAATTTAAAATTTATATACCCACTTTGCCATGTCCAGTACATTCCCTTCGTAGGATCTAAATCTCCACCCATAGCGCCAGAAACATTGGTTAAACTATCTATTCCCAAGTTAAAAGCAATATGCGTGTATTGAATTTTGGCGGGAACATCTATTTGAAATGATTGACGAGCTTCTTCCGAATCATCATATAAATGAAAGCTATATTTTTCCTGCCAAACTATTTTTTCATTTTTATATAATCGGATATTAGTTATATAAAACTTTAATGTTGTGAATTTTATCGTGTTGCTATTTGCTAATAAATAAGCAGAATCTAATACCAGCGCTTCCTGATTATTGTAAATAGAACTCACCTGTACACTAAGTGGTATTGTTTTTTGTGCAAAAACCTGAATAGGAAAGCATAGACAAATAAGAACAACAGCTATCAGGGCTTTTAAACCTGATAGCTGATTAGCTGTATATATGGGTAATCTTATAAAAATATGCTGTTTAGTTTGACGGATAGATGTTTATTTAAGGATTGATATTTTTCTGGAAATAGTAGCTCCATTTTTATTACTTAATGTAACAAAGTAAATGCCGCTATATAATTTTTGGGTATCAAAATAAACAATAGTAGTTCCCTGATACAACGTTGTATGATCTACTAATTTCCCTGTAATATCAGTTAAAGTAACATCATAATTTTCTTTTATTAAATCTTTCACCTGAATGGCAATTAAGTCGGTTGCAGGGTTTGGAAACACATTTACTTTTGCGTCTTCAATTTCCATTTTAGTAATACCGGCAGCTACAGAACCTGTATAAGTAGTTACGGTTTCGGTAATGGAAGCTACTTTAGCAGCTACTTTTGTTCCATAAAATGTTGGTCCAACTAAATATGGATAAGCGGAGTTCCATTTAGCATCAACTGTTGCAAAATAACAGTATATGCCTTGAGGGTATTCAGGAGTTTTACAAAAACGACCATTATGCTCATCCAAATAATCCGACGAGGCAGGAGCTGTATATCCATAATCTTCTTTAAACGTCCCTAAAGGATATGTAGTACTCACATTAGGTCCTGCTGTTACGCTTGCACCAGTATATAATGTATTTCTAACAGTAATATTTCTTAAACTCCAACTTGATTTCATTCTAACAATACCACCGGTACCATCTGTATTTTTATAGCCGTAAGCTCCATAAACAGGAAATCCATCATAAGCAAACCCTATTAATGGCGAATGAACTGTACTGTCAATGGCATATAAACCATCAGCATCATATAAATTACAAATGGTTGAAATGACATTTAAATCCAAATCAAAAGCGCTTGGGTTTTGATGATGATGGTAATTGGTTCCTGCAGGATGTCCTTTAGAACAGTCAAAACCGGCTTTTTCTGCAGGAATAGCATCTCTGTTCCAAACACCGTCACCTGTTCCGCCTAATGGACCACCTGCATATGCACCTGTTGAATTTTTCCAGGATACACCATCGCGATAATCAAACATGGCTACTCCGTTAATAAATACACCTATATTACCACCTGTCGTGCTTACTGGAGTTCCGGTATTTTGAACAGGAGTTAAAGGAAATTTAAAAATAGCATT
>JAEUTR010000639.1 GCA_016787365.1 Bacteroidia bacterium | reverse complement strand
ATTTGTGGTGTTTTTGATAACTCAAAAGCATAGTTTTTGAGTTATTAAATATTAATATTTTAGATCTGTGTAAAATGAAAAACTTTTTTCTTAATTTTTTTAAAACAATTTTTGACTCCCAAAAAGGCCAACGTTTTTTAGAGAAAGTACATCTTTTTGTATTATATCTTCAAAATTATGGCTTGTCAGGGGAATGCGATACTAGCGGAGAGGAAAATGCTATGAAAATTATCGCAAGTAAAATAAACTCTAAAAGTAATGTTATTGTATTTGATGTAGGTGCTAATATTGGTAAATACACAAATTCATTTGTTACATTTTTAAAAACAAATTATACCATTCACTGTTTTGAACCATTGGAAAGTACATTTGATATTTTGAAAAAAAATACAGAAACTAATAAGAATATTGTTTCGCATTGTGTTGGTTTAGGAGATAAAACAGAAGAAACAGTTATTTATTCTAATGAAAAAACCAATACGCAGTCTTCATTGATTCCAAGAGACATGAGTCATTGGGGAAATGAATATAATTTATCTACTCCCAACAAAATAAGCATTACAACAGTTGATGAATTTTGTGGTAAAAATTCTATTTCATTTATTGATTTTTTAAAGGTGGATGTGGAAGGTTTTGAATGGTTATTTTTTAAAGGTGCAAAACAAACTTTAGATAGTAAAAAGATTGGAATTATTCAATTTGAGTTGGGCGTGTGTGCGGTTGATGGAAAGTATTTCTTTAAAGACATTTTTTATTTACTATCTCCAAATTATAAAATATATCGTATCACTAAGAATAATTTATATGAAATAAAGGCATATAAAGAACAATACGAAATATTTTTAACTACAAATTACGTTGCTATTTTAAAGTAAAGTTTTTTCTTTAATAAAATCGTCGATTTTTTTAGCAATAATATCTACACTATATCTTTCTTTAACAAATCCTCTTACTTGTTGAGCCCTTGTGTTTAGATAATCTATGTCGTTAATATATTTTAAAAGTTCTGTAGCTAATGTTTGTGAAGTCGTATATCGATCAATAATATTTTCCATTTCTGTATCAAAATAAATATAAGATGGAAATAGGTTTGGAATGCCATATTTTACCATTTCGCCAACAGAGCCAGAGGCTTTTGTTTTGCCATAAATTTCTTTATAAATTCTGAATACGGTTGTCTCTTTTGTTGGAGTAATCAATAAGTGACTTCCGAACATTAATTCGTTAAATTTTGCTTGTTCTACGAAGCCTGTAAACGAAATAACAGATAAATTTTCAGTATCTAATTTGGAAAATTCATCAATAACCCATTGTCCATATTTACCAACTGGTTTACCTAATAATACTATTTCTATAGGATGTTGAATATTATTTTTAATTAGATTTAATGCTTCAATAACAGGGATGTAATTTTTTTTTCGCTCGTCAATAATACCAGGGATACAGATTCTAATTTTATTTTTTATTTCAAAAGGTTTAAATTCACCACTAAACACAGAACCTGGAATAGTTGGAAATATTCTTTCTTTTTCACAAATCTTATTTTCAATAACGTAATTTTTTACATTTTCATCGGCAAAGCAATAATAATCCATATTACGAACAACTTTTGGCAAATAGTAAAAATCTAATTCGCCAATAAACTCTCTCACAATGTATGAAGTTGCTTTATATAAATTGAAAAAGGTGGGGATGATGTACCAATGTTTTAGAGGTTGTAAATAGGTATGTGCATTATGTATACGAAGTATTTTTTTTTCTTTAAAATTTAATTTATTATATAAT
>JAEUTR010000651.1 GCA_016787365.1 Bacteroidia bacterium | reverse complement strand
ATACATCAATTCATTATTAAATATTGGATTTGATACCATTGATTTTGGAAGCTTTGTATCACCCAAAGCTATTCCTCAAATGCATGACACAGCAGATGTTTTAAAGCAGTTAGATTTATCGCAAACAAAAAGTAAATTATTAGCTATTATTGCTAATACGCGTGGTGCCCAAGACGCGTGTTCATTTGATGAAATAAAGTATTTAGGCTTTCCTTTTTCTATTTCAGAAACCTTTCAGCAACGTAATGCTAATTCAAGTATTGCTGAGTCTTTAGTGAGAGTTGAAGAAATTCAAAATTTATGCGTAAAACATAATAAAGAATTGGTAGTATATATTTCAATGGCTTTTGGTAATCCCTATGGCGATATTTGGAATAGTGATATCGTTATTAACTGGACAAAAAAATTAAGCGATTTAGGAATAAAAATTATTGCTCTTTCTGATACTATTGGAGTTTCTAATCAGGAAAACATCTCTTATTTATTTTCTAATATTATTCCTGAATTTAAAAATGTAGAAATCGGTGCGCACCTCCACTCTACTAAAGAAAAAGCACAGGAAAAAATTGATGCTGCTTATAAAAGTGGCTGCCAACGTTTTGATGTGGCAATTCATGGCTTTGGTGGTTGTCCAATGGCTAAAGATGAATTAACTGGTAATTTAGCAACAGAAGATTTGGAACAATATTTCAATATCAATAAAGTTGCTTTAAACCTCAACACGGATTTATTACATAAAGCCTATCTGGAAAGTTGGGATGTGTTTAATAAGTACCATTAGAAGAGACCTAAAAGACTGAAGAGACGGTTTGACCAAAGAGATGAAGTTTTATATGTCTCTTTTTTTCCTTTAATCTTTTAAGTCTTTTTCCTGTCTCTTCAACGTAACATTTCCCACAATACGATTCCCATACTTACCGAAACGTTAAAGGAATGTTTAGTGCCAAATTGGGGGATTTCGATACATGCATCACTTTGATTAATAATTTCCTGTTCTACTCCATAAACTTCATTTCCAAAAACCAATGCCAAAGGTTTTGCCGGCTTTTGAAATTGATTGAGCATAATGGAATTTTTAGCCTGTTCAATAGAAGCTATATAATAATCTTTTAATTTCAAATCATCTATAGCTTCTTGGGTTGTTTTAAAATATTTCCAAAAAACGGTTTCGGTTGCGCCTAATGCTGTTTTTTCAATCTCAGGTTTTGGAGGAGTTCCTGTTACACCGCATAAATAAATGGCTTCAATTAAAAAGGCATCTGATGTTCTAAAAGCGGAACCGACATTATTTAAACTTCTGATATTATCTAAAACCAAAACGATTTTATTTTTAGAAGTCGCTTTAAATTCATCTGAACTTAAGCGTCCTAAATCATGCATACTTAGTTTTTCGTTCATGTCTTTTTTTCTCGACTATACCCGATAACTATCGAGACGAACTGACAAACAAAATTCTCTTTTGCCTCTTCAATCCCTATTATCTTTTTTGTCTCTTTATTACTGTAAATTAAATCTTAAACTAAATCCGGCATTGGTATTTGCTGTTGGAAAGGAGTTAGATGTTTGTGGTGTTGTTCTAATCCAATCATAGAAAAACCTCAGGTTAATAGCCTGTGTTAGCTGATAATCCAATGCTGTTTTCAAGGTAATGATATTTTGACCTCCTGTTGGTGTACTAATTTCATCCACAATTCTTCTAATCACAGTCATATTCTTTCTATAAGATAAATCCAGTTTAAAATTCAAATCACTCTTCAATGGTTGGCCTTTAATTTTGAAGGCCTTGATTATTAAATTAGGAAAACGGTATCCAATACCAACTACATACTCCTGTCCTTTTGTTTCAATAATTTGCGGGCCGGTAATATTTAAATTAACGGTTTTATCTTTTTTAATTTCAAAATTAGCTAACCAACCCGGTTTTTTAAATCTAAAATCAAACTTAATTAAAGGACTAAACGCTTCAGTAATGGTTGCTCCCTGAATAATATATTTCGGATTAAAATTAGCCGACTGCTGCACTCCACCAATTATAGAATTTTGAACCGGCACACGTGAAGAGGAATAACCATCTCCATTATCAACAAACAACAAGTTATTGGCAAAACCTCCAATAGAATAGGTAGAACGATATGCATGACGAATGGTTATTGATTGGAAATATTTTTTCATCATTTTAATCTTACCTAATCCATCCCAACTTACTGTCCAATTTGGTAAAGGAATTTGTTTAAACATCTTGTCTGTTCCCACACCTTTTATTTTTCTTCCGGTATATGTTTGATAAAATGCACCTAATAATACATCTTGTTGAGTTTTACTATATCCGTCATAATATGAATTACCTGTACCGTCCGTTTGTACTTCATCAATTGCCGTTTTATTAGCGATGGCTAATTCTCTGGCCACATCTTGTCTTACCAATAAAAATTCATCAAATAAAACAGATGTACCGTCTTTTATATTTCCTTTATCTTTAAAAGACTTTCCTAAAGTAAACACACTAATGCTATAGTTACCTGTATTATTAGGTGTTTCAAATAAATAGCCTCTATTACCATTATCCAGTTGAGCTGTATCGTACCTCACAAACATAGATTCGTTTCGTCCATAAGTTTTTGTTCCATTAAATTCAATTTTTAAACTACCATGCGGTTCAACATTAGCGCGATATGTAATATTTTGGGTGCTTGTGGTAGTATAAGGTAAACTCTGATTTGGATTTTTAACTAGCCAATCATTATTGATTGATTTTCTTAAAATACTATCATTCGAGCCACTGATAAATCCAATTCCGGGAGCCATATTTTGGCTTGGATCAAGTCCCATATATTGTGAACTTGGGAAAAATCCGGGTAAAGCAGTTCCATTAGTCTGCTGATAAGATAGAGATACTTGTTTAACCATCATCAGTCCTTTCGCTAAAAACTCACCAATATCTTTGAAAGGATTAACTGTTTCTGCCTTTGCAGAATCTTTTGCGGTTTTAGGTTTGCTGGCCTTGGCATTTGCTGCTTTACCGGTAACACCTGAATTAATTTTTCGGAAATACGGTATTTTGTTATAAACAGTAGTCATATTAAACGTTCCGTTTAAACTTTTTGTGTTAGTGTTCTGAATAGTATTACCGATTCCTTCCTGAGCAAATGGCCTTCTGGTCCATGTGTACGAAGTGGAATACTTTGCTGTGGCATTTATAAAATCAAAAACAGGTATTTTAT
>JAEUTR010000577.1 GCA_016787365.1 Bacteroidia bacterium | reverse complement strand
GGACGCTTTGCCGGCTGTTTAATATCTGCTGATTTAGATGGTTTAATAAGTGATTTGTCTAGTTTGTAATAATCGGCTACTAAGTGAGCGATTTCTAAAATATTTAAAAAATCTTTGCCCGAAATATTATAAATACCACTTGCTTTTTTCTCGGCAATTAAAATACAACCGTCTGCTAAATCTTCGGCCAAAGTTGGTGTTCTGTACTGATCATCAACCACATTAATAGTTTTACTTTGCTCTAAATTTTGTTTAACCCATAACACAATATTACTGCGACTCATGTTATCCACAATGCCATAAACTAAAACAGTACGAGCCATAGCCCAATGCAAGGATGATGCTTGTACTATTTTTTCAGCTTCTAGCTTCGTTTCAGCATAATAACTTAATGGATTTGGCACTTCATTCTCATCCAATGGTCCGTGAGTACCATCAAAGATAAAATCTGTAGAAAGATGAATGAAATGAGGTTTATAGTTTGAATTTTCTTTTTGTAATTTTTCTAAAACGGTTACCTGATTTTCAACTGATTTCACATTTAGTAAATAGGCGCCTTCTCTGTCTGTTTCACAGGCATCTACATTAGTCATAGCTGCCGTGTTAATAATGACATCAGGCATAAATTTAGTAAATACAGAAGCAACGTTATCGTAATTTGTTATATCCAATTCAGCGTACTCGTACCCTGATTTATTTACCAACCTATTCTCGCCTCGTGCAGTAGCAATACATAACACGTTAGTTTTGTCTTTTAGTTTGTAAACCAATTTTTGTCCTAACAAGCCATTAGAACCGGTAATTAATATTTTTTGCATAGGTAAATATACAAAAACAACAAATCAGGTTATCTTGAACCGTTTTTTATTTGCAATAAAATATCAAATAGTTTGGCTGTAGCAACAGCGTCTCCTTCCGCTCTGTGCCTTGCATGATTATTAATGCCTAAAGATTGGCATAAAGGTCCTAAACTATAGGTTTTTTTACCGGGGATAAGTTTACGGCTTAATTTAACTGTACACAATTTCTCACGTTGATATTCATGCCCTAACGCAGAAAACTCATCTCTGATAAAGTTGTAATCAAAACTCACATTATGAGCAACAAACGTTCTGTTTTCAGTTAATTGCAGTATTGTATTTGCTATTTCATGAAATTTAGGGGCGTCAGCTACCATTTCGTTTGTGATTCCGGTAATATTGGTATAAAGAGGAGATATATAGCATTCCGGATTAACCAGCGATGAAAATTTCTCAACCACCTGCAAACCATCGTGTATTAAAATACAAATTTCGGTAATCCGTCCTCTTTTGTATTCAAATTTACCGCCGCAGGTTTCAATATCAATAATAGCAAACATATATTAAAATGAGATTCATCTAATTTAAACAAAAAAGCCTCTACTAGAGAGGCTTTTTACGTGAACCCACCTGACCAAATGTCCAACCAAGAGCTTGAAGAATTGAAAACATTATCTAGTATTAAAGCATTGATTGGCAAATAGTTTTATATTTATTCCTGTGAAATTCTTTTAATATATTTGTTAAATGGGAGCTAATAATGACAAATTTGGTTTTACGGGAGATGAATCAAAAGAAGAAATACTTAGATTACTGTTAAATGTTAATTTACCAAGAATCCCTAAATTATATAAAAAGGTTTTAATTGAGGTTTTAGTAAATGGGAAAAAAGTTGAAGATTTAAGAACATCTTTTAAATTACCAAAAACGAGGCTCAAAGCAATATATTCAGATGGCATAAAATCATTAAAACTTTCTATAATTGAGTTAAGTTTTAGATTGGAATCCGTTGATAAATTAGAACACGAATTAAAGGTTACAAAAGCTGATTTACAAGAACTAGAAAAATCCACTGAAATAGAAAAAAACATACCAGAAGCATTATTAGAAATTTTGTCAATAAAGATAATAGACACTGACCTCTCAACGAGGGTAAAAAACATTTGTGACCGCAGCGGGATTTACATATTTAGAGAAGTTGTTCGATATTCAAAAAACGATTTTTTAAAACTTCGTGATTGCGGAAACTTGTCTGCTACGGAAATGGGTGCTTACTTAAAGAGATTGGGACTGTCTTGGAATATGAATATCTAAATAAAAATTGAAGTTTTTTTTGTTATTTCTTAAAAGCATCTTTTGTTCCCTCCCATAAATAACTCATTATTTCATCTATTATATCAGGTAGATATATTGCATTTGGAAAATCCTCTGGAGGTATAATTTCTCTTAGTTCAGCCCTAATTTTTTTCCTTCGCAATTGGTTACTGGGATGAGTTTTAAAATCACTTGCAATTTCCTCATGTCCTTCCTCTGCCAGTTTTTTCGCTTTTAAAGCAATATCACTTACTATAAAAAAACATTCAACACCTAAATAACAAAAATCTGCTTGAAAACCATTCTTTGCCATTGCTTGCATAGCTAAATGAACTCCAATTTTATCTGCTTCAAATTCTCTCTGATGCTTTGCTTCATCATAGGAGGAAACACACTCCTTACTGAAATACCAAAATTTCAATTTGGAGTTATCATGGTGTTTAAGTATATGACCTACTTCATGCCCAATCATAAATAGTTCCGCACTTATCATTAGATATGTACAAAAAATGTACTTTGTATCTTTTGGAAGTAAATACGGTTTTGCCCTTCTTGGTGAGCCCTCAAT
>JAEUTR010000555.1 GCA_016787365.1 Bacteroidia bacterium | reverse complement strand
GGCTGTTATGTTCATTCGGTTGAATGACACGTATAATTGACTTTTGAGGAAACTCTTTTTTATTGATTAAAGATTTATACCTTTGATATACGCTACAACCATTCGGCAATCTTGCAATTAGGACAAGTTTAAAGCAAGTTGATGGCGGGTATAAAAATGATATACCATTTAAGGTGATACACACAAACGAACAAATTGACAATTAATTTATGTTCAGACACAAAGGAAAGACAAGGACTTTAAGTCATAATTTAAAAATTGCTTCCTTACTCTCCTTTGTAGCAGGAATTGTAAATGTAGCGGGTTTTTTAGCTGTTCAACGCTTAACAACAAATGTAACCGGACACTTTGCTTTTTTTGTTGACGAAATATTCAAACTCAATTTTTGGCAAGGGTTTATCTATTTCTTATATATATTTTTCTTCTTCTTAGGTTCATTTGTTTCAAACCTAATAGTTGAAATTATATCAAAAACAAACGACCGATTAATTTATATAATTCCAACAATTATCGAAAGTCTAATTTTGTTTTTTTTAGCAATATTCGGACAATTCCTTATCATACAAAATCCAAATCTTCTGGCTTGTTCTTTGCTTTTTGCAATGGGTTTACAAAATTCATTGGTAACAACAATTTCAAATGCAACAGTGCGAACAACACATCTAACAGGACTATTTACAGACCTGGGAATAGAACTATCCCAATTGTTTTTTTACAAACAAAAAGACCAAAAGGACAAACTTTATGCTTCTATAAAATTACGTTTGACCATTATTACTTTTTTCTTTTTGGGTGGACTTTTAGGCGGGATTCTCTATTCGACTTTAAAACTTTATGTATTAACAATTGCAGCAACAGTTTTAATTATTGGCATCATATATGACGACCTAAAATTGAAACTCATGCTAAATAGAAGCCACGATAACGAAACTAAAAACGACATGTAGCAGAAAAACAGATGTGGACGCATCAACGCCCGGTACGCAAAGTGGCGAACTGTATGATGTGTGTTGTTAGTGCGGTGTTGTGTTAAAACAAAAAAGGGTTGTTTCAAAAGTCTTAGATGGTCATTTTACTATCCTTGAGATTCTGAAACAAGTTCAGAATGACGAAAAAAAATTGACTTTTGAGGGAACTCTTTTTTATTAATCAAAGATTTATACCTTTGATATACGCTACAACCATTAGGCAATCATGCAAATAGGCTAAGCTGGAAGTAAGTTGATGGCGGGTATAAGTAGGTTAGCAGTAATAAGCGCAGACAATGGTAACTAATACAATAATATTTACTTTTCTAACTTTGACAATTGCTTCGTGTGGACCAAGAACAGGAATACATGAAGAAACATCAAATGAAGAACCCATAGAAAATATTGTTGTCGAACAAATATCACCAATCGAAAAATCTGAACAAAACGGGCGGAAAATTTTTAAACAAAATTGTTCTGTCTGTCATGATATTGCGACAATGAAATTTACAGGACCTGGTCTTGGGGGTGTCTTAGACAGATTACCCAAACCTAGTGAAGAATATTTTATTAAATACATTACAAATAATGACTCGTTATTAAAAAAAGACTTGTATGCAAAAAAATTAAGGATTGAATATCAAGACATCGACGTAAATCATGACTTCAATTACTTAACAGCTTCTGACAAGCAAGACTTAATTGTTTACCTAAAGACATGGGATAGGCCAATTCCACAAATTATAATGTCGCTTACAACTGCTAACACACGCTAAGCAAAAATTTTGGCGGACACCAAAGCATTTGCAAATTCATGGTCGCTCCGTGAAAGACAGTTATTTTGCATTGCAAATGCGTAGAAACATTTTATCTTTGTTATTAATATTCGGTTGACAATGCCCTGAGCCGCACAAGTTCTAGCAGTCATCCGTTATAAGTAATGCGCCAGGACTCGACAAAATAACAGACAATGAAGCGAATATTCCTATTCTTATTCCTTTTATGTAATAACATTGAGGCGCAAACGTGGTTCGTTGGCTGGGACACGGTTCCGGCAAAGTTTAGACTCGACATAAGTCCTTTCCAATTTGGTTACGGACCATGGGGTATAAACACAAAGACAGACATGCCAGAACAATCTTCGTTTATTTTAACAAGTACAACTAAAGGGTTCGGTGGTTTTCATATGGACATCCAAGCATTTTTCAAAGACAAAATCGGCATTGAAACAGGGTTCGACTTCGTTGGCGGATCTCTTGATGAAAAAAAAATTAGAAGCGAATTACAAAACCACATTCCCAATTATGTCATTGAATTTCCAAAAACAGATTATGACGGCGGTAATTCTCCATTCCGAGGTGGATATGATTATAGAATTTTTAAAATCGGACTAATTGGTTTTATCCGTTGTAACAAAATTGTTATTCTTCCCTACTTGAACTATTTATATAATATAGAAAGTGACTATCCTAATCTTACGGTCATTTTTACAGACCCATCCAATAATTCTTCGTTTAATCGCATATACAAATTTTACAATACAAATTCCAATGGCATTAAGGTAGGCGCAAGTTTTCGAGGATATTTTAAAAACCAAAACATAAAACGCAAACATTCTAACATATATATGCAATTGAGAGCAGAATTTGTCTATTTAAAAACAAATGGTTACGGTTATTATTTAGACAAAGACGTAAATAACAATGAAATTAAAAGTCCTTCACATAATTTTAGTCAAAACGCTTATGCTTTTGTTCTTGGCTTTACATTAGGTGGCCTCGACCTGCATTGGTAGGCGGACACCGACAGAAAAACTATGTGTGGTGCACAACTTATAACAGCACCTAAAACTTATGCCGGTAGAAGCAAAAGCTTCTGTTGTGTTAAAACAAAAAAGGGTTGTTTCAAAAGTCTTAGATGGTCATGCCGAACTTGATTCGGCATCTGTAAGACGGCCAATTTTACTATCGTTGACATTCTGAAACAAGTTCAGAATGACGAAAAAATTGACTTTTGAGAGAACTCTTTTTTATTGATTAAAGATTTTACCTTTGATATACGCTACAAAAATTCGGCAAGCATACGCTATTTACGAAATAACCGAATGTTTGTAGCGGGTATAAGTAGGTTAGGTGCATACTATGAAAACAACAATATTGACAATAATCCTTACAATCAGTTTCTTATATAGTTACTCTCAAGACAAATGTGCTACTTGTGACAGCATAAAAAGAAAAAGCACGCAGGAATATAACTTTGAATCATACAGTCAATATAGAAAAGAATGTATCATAAGAGACACTATATTTTATAATCAAACATTGGTAGTAAATGAAAGGGCAAATGCGAATATATATACAATTAATGAAAAAAATTACTGTGGTAACTATTCCTCGACAGCTTCATACGAAATTAAAGGAGAGAAACTTATAAGTGGTTTTTCTATAGAAAATCAAGACACTATTTATTGGAGTGTTGACAACCAAGAGCAACAATTGCAAGCGACCACTTCAGAAATTATTAAACACATTTCTAAAAATACTATTTATCCTAAAAAATGTAGAAAAGAAAAAATTGAAGGCAGGGTTTATTTGACATTTGTTCTTAATGAAGATGGAAACCCAATAAATACATATGTAATCAAAGGACCCGACATGCTTTTAAATATTGAAGCAGTCAGAGTAATAAATTCACTTCAAAATATTACACCAATAAAACTCAATGGAAGACCTGTGAAGTATAAACTTAACATACCATTTAACTTCAAACTATAATAGTATGACCGCATAACCGTATCTAAAACTTATGCGGGCAGAAGCACAAGCATTTGCGATAAATGCCGCTTCGCGAAAGACAGTTATTTTCGCTTTGCAAAAGTCCTCTAAACATTTATCTTTGTTAAAAGCATTTCGGTAGACAACGGTTTCAAACCGCACTACTGGTAGCTCAAAAACGTTATGTGCAATTAATGCAGACACTAAAGAGACAATACTACGGACTTTTAAAAGCAAACGTTTTCTTAACTTGCTTATTAATACTTCTTGTTAACGACTTTTATCTAAAGTCTGAATTTCCTGGGCTTATTACAGGTAAGTTGTCTGACTTTGCTGGACTTTTTGCCTTTCCGTATTTTGTTGCAGTTCTTTTACCTAAAAATAGGCAGACAATTTATATATTAACAGGTGTTCTTTTTATATTCTGGAAGCTTTCTTTAAGCGATTGGATTATTAACGTTTTTAATTCATTAGAAATTATTTCTATTCATAGAGTAAAAGATCTCACGGATTTAACAGCGCTAGTAATTCTTCCAATCTCGTTTAAATATTTTGAACGACAAATAACTAAAACTTATGTTATCTCTAGAGTTAAAATTTCTTTTTTATTAATACTAAGCTTGTTTACTTTTACTGCTGACTCGATTGGATATCAAGATTTTAAAACTCCATATTCTATAAATTCCTCTTATTTAATTCCTATCAGCAAAGATCTATTAATTAAACGACATTTTTTATCTGTGTACACAGGAACTCCCATAAATTTAAAAGATAGTTTGTATTATGTTGAATTTCATCATCCCGACAAAAGCCGAGTTGATATTCTTTTCAATGCAAAAATTAAATCTATCAAAAAAGATTCCTGTATTATAAAAATTGATAGTATAAATTATGAAATACAATGCGAGGGTTTATTTAGTGGTCCAGAACAATCTACAGTTGAAGAGATGAATACTTTAACAGCTAATGATTTCAAATCTTTAATTGAAAAAAATGTTATTATTCAAATTCTTAGAAATGATACAACCAAAAGGTTCTACATGCGCTCAAATCGAACTGAGGATTCGCTTCAAAAGAGGTATAATTAAAGGCATATAACACGCGCTAAGCAACAGCTTGGCAGATGCTTCGACTTCGCTCAGCATAGGCTTAAAGCTTTTGCAAAAGCGGTCGCTCCGCGAAAGACATTTATTTTCGCTTTGCAAAAGTCCATTAAACATTTATCTTTGTTAATAGCACTTCGGAAGACAATGTTTCAACCCCAAACGGGAATTTAGCTTGCAACCATTATAAGTAAGCCGCTCGACAAAACCAAAATAGACACATATGTTTAATTTATTTAAAAAGAAAGAGGATTCTAACTTCTCATTTTCAGACCCTGCAAATACTGCTTGCTTTACTTGCGACCATGTGATGAATAGACAAAGACCAATATTGCTTGTGTCCCACGAAGAAGAAGATGGAAGTTGGATGTTTATGTGCGGAAAAGAGGACCACACCGAAACCAATTATAAAATAGTTTCATTGCGCAATATTGTTGACATAGATAATTCTGTTAATGCGTTAAGTGAAATGCCTTTAGGTTGCGGAGCTGAAAGAGAAACAGTCAACGACAAATGGAATGGATACACCATTTCAAAATAAAGTTATTTATAGTGTATGCAGACACTGGTCAGAAAAGCAAAGTGTAGCGGCCAACTTAACAAAACCTACCAAAAATGCGGGCTGACATCAAAGCATTTGCAATAAATGCCGCTCCGCGAAAGACATTCATTTTCGCTTTGTAAAAGTCCATTAAACATTTATCTTTGTTAATAGCGTTTCGTTAGTCACGCAGTGGCGTGATTCAAATCAAACCGTTGCTTAGCGCGAAAACGTTAGGGGTAATTAATGTAAACAACTATTCTTTCAGACATTTGAGCAATAAGATTATTAAATATTCATTTTTTATTGGCCTGACAATATCAATTGTGTCATTAATATTGACATATTTAACTCGGTATTATGAATATTCTATAGTTCCTTTACTATTATTATGCATCCTTGCACCAGGACCAATATTTACAACCCTAATCACAAAAGACCAGAGAGTAAACGGGTCGACAAAGCGTTTATCCTTTATTATTATTTCAAGCTTAATATTTATAATTTCTTTATCATTTAATATGTTTTATGCTATTCAAACACACGGAATAGTTATTTTGTTTACAAGCATATTAACCAACTACATATTAATTTCATTTTTTAAATGGACTTTTGATGTTAAAACCAAAACTGCGAAACCGACTATAATTGCTTTAATGTCCGGACTTTTATCAGCAATAATAATTCTAATACTTTATTTCGTTATAAATTCGAAATTATTGCATATCGAAGAAAGCATGAGGTATTATTTGAATCTTATTATACCATATTTAATATTTCCATTTTGGTTTTCAGGTTTTGCTTATTCAATAAAACAGGTCGACCAGTATTAGATAAACTAATAAAACTGTGTAGCATTAACTTCCTATTAAACGCACCTAAAACTTATATGGGCAGATATTAAAGAATTTGCAAATTCTATGTCGCTCCCCTTCGACAATCTCAGGGACCACGCGAAACATATTTTCATTTTGCAAATGCCTTGAAACATAGTATCTTTATTTTAACATTTCGGAAGACAAAGTTTCAAACCCAAACTAAAATTTTGCTGCCAAACGTTATAAGTAATTGGTGAAAAAAATTCTATTAATATATTTTACCTTGACCTGTTCGTTAATCTTCGGGCAAGAAACTAAGTTGAAAAATAATGCTGCATATTTAGAATTTTTAGGAAATGGAGGTTCGTGGGTATCCGTAAATTATGAACGTATCATTCATTATACCAAAACGAAATATATTCACAACACTATTCGTATTGGCTTTAGTTGGAGCACTAATCGTTGGGACAAATCTCCGATTTACAGTTTTCCAATAGAACTAAATACATTAATTGGCGAGAACCACCATTTTATAGAACTTGGTGTTGGTTTGACACCGTTTATTGGGACCAGCAACTTAAACGACACTATTATTCCTTACGACCAAAAGAGTAATTATACAGAAACATATTTTATACGACTTGGCTATCGTTATATGGGAAAAGGTGTTGTTTTTCGAGTAGCTCCTTTACTTGGTTACGTTCGAGTAAATCAATTGACACAAAAAAGAAATGCTATTTTAGGCTTTGGTATTTCTATTGGTGGTGTATTTAATTTTCGTAAAACACACGACATAAATGATGCATACAGTAATTAGTTAAACTGAGTATTTAGACCTAATGTTGTTTTCAACTTTGTGTCACCAAAAGCATATAACACAAGCTAAGCAAACAGTTGGGCAGATGCTTCGGCTTCGCTTAGCGCAAGCTTAAAGCTTTTGCAAAAGCGGTCGCTCCGCGAAAGACAGTTGTTTTCGCTTTGCAAAAGTCTATTAAACATTTATCTTTGTTAGTAGCGTTTTGGCAGTCACGCAATGGCGTGATTCAAATCAAACCCTTGCTTAGCGTGAAAACGTTATAGGGCATTTAAAGACAACAGACTATGAGCAAAATACTTTTTATCTCGACAGTAACTTTAATGTTTCTTGCTTGTAGCATGACCAGTGGAAAAAGTGAAGTAATTTCTTCAGAGTCATCGACACCTGGAGGCGGAATTATACTTAAAAAATTCGATCCTTTAATTATTACTGGTGACTTTGACGGTGACAAAAAAATAGACACGATAACACAGTACATTGGATCGAAATACAAAAAAATTGTTTTTGATTCTATCGTTGACCCTAATAAAAATCATTGGGACATCGTAGAAAATTGGCATTTCAATCGAGGTACTGACCTGCGTGTGACAATTAACAAACCTCAGATAAAGGACATAAATTTAGGAGCATCGCAAGGTTTATATTGTTTAATAAATATTGGGGACAACAATTCTGACAAGAAAGATGAAATTGCGTTAGTAGTTGACAACCTAGACGCAAGTAATTTAAATACATGCAAAATATTTTCCATTTGCAATGGCCAATGGAAAATAATGAAAGAGTTTGGAGTTAACGAAGACTCTTTTAATTATACTGACATGAAGCCAAAAGTTTTTTCAGAAATCAAAAGCTACTTAGAACACAAAGACAACAATTGGTTGTATAAAAACTACCAGCTGACAGAGTTTATTAATCCAGACACCATTGCGAAAATGGAAAAACTTAAGCTTGAAAAATGTAATTAAACGCCCATAACAGCACCTAAAACTTATGCGGGCGACATTAAAGCATTTGCAAATTCAAGGTCGCTCCCCTTCGACAAGCTCACGCGAGACATACTTTCATTTTGCAAATGCATAGAAACATAGTATCTTTATTTAAACGTTTCGGTTGACAACGGTTTCAAAACGGCCGAAGCAAGCCGCGAAAACGTAGGGGTAGATTATGACACGCAAAAGACCAAGAAAAATAATAATTAGTAATGACAGCGGCATTGATGTTGACGCTCAAAAGTTCAATACTGCTGCAACTA
>JAEUTR010000534.1 GCA_016787365.1 Bacteroidia bacterium | reverse complement strand
CGTAAAAGCCCCTGCATTAATTGAATTATTGGATATTGTACCAATAATAGGACGTGCTGGAACTTTATAGCCAGCAATTGAAGCTGCTTCAATTATCTCATTTAATAAATGAGATGTAGTTGAAAAAGAGGCTAACTCTTGATATTTTGTAGGTAGTTTTGAAACTAAATCCTCATAATATTTTGCGGTATTTTTTAATTCTTTTTCAAATTCTTCTTCAGTCCTATTTTCATCAATGGTTTCGTATTGATGATAAATCTCGAATAATGATGATTTAATTACATCTTGAATACGCTTTTGTCTTCCCTCAAAAAAATGCTTCAATTCATTGTTATGATTTTCAGAATAGTCATCAAAAATTATTTTAAATAATTCAGGCTCTTTTATCTGTTTGTCCAATAACTGTTCTAATGAAGGAGTTGTCCCATTTTTATGTTTAAGATATATCAGTAAGCCCTGTAAATCTTCTAAGAATTGTTTAGCGTTATCCATTCTAATGATTACTGTTTTTAGTATTTAACTTACTTCTTTCTCTCATCGAGTAATTTTTCTGTTTGCTCAAAGAGAGATTTTAAAAACAATTTGTTTTCTAAAGATTTGGTATATCTCCATGAGTTCCAAAAGTTATCTAGTATTTGGAAAAGCTCTTTATCTTTATTAGCCAAATGATTAAGGATAACTTGAAAATCATCTTCCTTGTTAGGATTTCTGTTATCTCTTGCGGTAAAGTAATACCCTATAAAAGTTGTTAGACCAATGTAAGGAATTGAACCGTCTAAAAAAGCATCATCTACATTCGTGATAATTTGATTAGGATTTAGTGCATCATTAAAATCGCTAATAAATTCTTGAGGAGTATAACCCATTTTAATAAAATCATCATAAAATTTTTGATGCGCTAAAATATTATTTACGTGGTGTATGATTGGCAAAAAAATCAGATTCTTTTTACCTTCTTTAATATCAGGAAGTATATCAGGGAAGTTTGAAAACCCTTTATCTATTAAATGAATATGCAACAATTCATGTGTAAAAAAACCAGTTGAATTTATGTCTTCATAATATCCAATACGGTACTCATTTTGTTGAAAAGACATTTGCCATAGATAGTTTTTGCCATCATCTCTTAGGTCGTACTTGGTCAACGTAATAGGATATTTTTCTTTTAACTCATTATATAAGTTAGTATTCTTTTCATCTATGTATTTTTTTATCAAGTCTTCCATGCACTTTTTTAATTAAACAGATTAGTTATAAAAGTAAAAAGGCTGGATAAACCAGCCTTTTATCAAATTACTTTTTTGGTTTTGCAGGAGGGTTATTACCACGTCCTTTGCCTGATGAATTTCCTGTTTGGCTTGGGCCATTTTTCACAGGAGGTTTTGAAGTCGAAGCTGTTTTTGCCATTTTTAATTTATTTATTCTAGTAAATTTAGAAAAAACGTTTCATTTTTCAAACCCAACAAGAGGTTATTTTACGCTGCTTCCCGATATTCCAACTCCTCAAATATCCTCATTTCCCCACCCTGATTGAACCGACCATTTTGAACCGCTAAGCCCTTTTCTGGCACTTGGATAACCACATCCACATCATGCTGAAACTCATTAGCTCCTCTGAAATTTCCCTCCTTAGTTGTCTGGAAGATGTAAATAAACGATTTTAAGGGATAATTACTTCTTAACGTTTCAAGGTCGCTAGTAGATAAACCAAGCTTATTGACACTATCAAAAAATATGAAGTCATAAGGTGTTAAATCACTTGGGATTTCTTCCGCTACAAATAAGTTAGGATGCGCCACATCTTTTGCCTTTAACTTATCCTGTAAGGTCATATCCAAACCCTCCTCTTTAGCCACATAAAGTACGTTACCGTGATTTCTGGCTAAGTACCCAGCGAAGTCCACACAAAGAAACGATTTACCCATTTTAGGTTTACCGTACACCATAACACTAAAACCCTTTGACGGATCCCCAATCAGTTTACGATACTTACCCACGAAGCCTAATGTTTTAAATTGCACGTTTCTAAAATCCATGCTACTCATAACGCCAGGAATTTCACTAACAGGGCTTTCCATTTCTTCAATGCCATTTACTTCCTCAATACCCTGTAACCCATTTACTTCACAAGCACAACCCAACACGCCATTCAAACCGTTTAATTCAGTTTGTTGGATACTTAATATTTTTTGAGATTTATTTTTAACGTATGCGTTAAGGTTAGCAAACATAGCATCTAATATTTTTGCATACTTATCGGTCTTCGTTACTTTTTTCAACTTAGAAGCACGCTGCATAGCATCCATTAATAATTTAGCCTTATCCTTAACGTTGTATTTACCATTTAAGTTAATGTAACGTTTAATCAGATTAACCGATGGCATAACCTTTTCCTGCATAATCAAGCTCTTAAATTCTAAAATGGTTTTCTCTCCAATTTCAACGGTTAGAGCTTTAGTCATAGTATTGTAGGTTTTTACCAATTTATCTTGCATGTACTCAATTTGTTTTGAATATGGCGAAGATTTACGCACTTTCTTTTCAATGATAGCACGATGTAAAGCATTGATGAAACGCAATAAATCATCCTTTGTTTTTTTCTTGCCATTCATGGAGATATAACGTTTCATAAAACGGATTTCTTCTGGTATGCGTTCTACAAAAGAATAATCCATATCGTCATCATGGCTCTCAGGCTGAACAGCT
>JAEUTR010000512.1 GCA_016787365.1 Bacteroidia bacterium | reverse complement strand
TCCAACGCTATTATCATGGCTATTAAATTAATGGATTCGACATTAGTTGATTTTACCAGAACTGATGTTACCGGAAATTTTAAATTAAAATCTTTACCAATAGATACCTATCAGGTTGTGATCTCACATCCAAAATTTGCCGATATGGGTTACTTTATTTTTGGAGACAAAAAAAATCTGGAGTACGATTTTGGAAAAATTATTCTTCAACCTAAAAATGTATCGTTGGATGAAGTTACTATTTTTGCTTTTAAAGATCCGGTTTATTATAAAGGCGATACCCTAATTTATAACGCTGATTCTTTTAAAACCAAAGCGAATGCAACGGTTGAAGATTTATTAAAAAAATTACCAGGATTAAAAGTTGACAAAGATGGAAAAATTACCTCGCAGGGAAAGGCGGTAGATAAAGTATTGGTGGACGGGGACGAATTTTTTGGCGGAGATCCTACGGTGGCTACCAGAAATTTAAATGCCAATGCGATAGAATCGGTTCAGGTTTATGAAAAGAAAAGTGATGACGTAGCGAATTCGAGCACAGGAGAAGAAACTCAAAAGATTTTAAATTTAAAATTAAAAGACGAGGCTAAAAAAGGATACTTCGGAAAAATAAGTGGAGCAAGTGATTTTCAAAAGTTTTATGAGGGAGAAGCTCTAGGGAATTATTTTAAAAAGAAATTAAAGGTTTCGGTATTTGGCTTAGTAAGTAATACACCTAATTCGAGTTTTGGCTGGAATGATGTTTATAAATACGGTTTAAATAACGAATTTGACAGGCAGGAAAATGAGGACGGAGGTGTATCTATGAGCTATTCTACAAATCAGCCACAAGGTATTCCTCAAACTATAAAATCCGGTTTTTATTACACCGACAAAATATCAAAAAACACCAAGCTAAATCTTAATTATTCTTATAACAGAAGCGAGGTAAATTCGAAAACTACAAAAAATGCACAATACTATTTAACCGATACTTCTTATTCATCTGCCAATGTTACTCAGGCTCTTCAAAAAAACGAAGCACATGCCATTAATATTGGTCTGGAACAAAGAATTGATTCCTTAAGTGATTTTTTCTTTACTTCAAAAATTAAATTATTATCCAATAATTCAAATAGTACGGATGAAACCGATTTTATCAGTAGTGATAATGTAAAAACTAGAAACACTTCCATTAGTAATAATAATAAAAGTAACGGTTACGATGTTGCCAATAATCTTAAATATTTAAAACGCTTTAAGAAAAAAGAAAGATTACTGACATTAAATTACAGTAATACATTTTCGGAAACGACTTCAGACGGAATACTAAAAACCGATAACTATTCCTACTCCGATTCAAGTGATTTTTTAATTGCCGTTAATCAAAAAAAAGAAGGTTATAACCACAACCAAAGCCATATTGCAGGTGCATCCTTTTTAGAACCCTTAACTAAAAAAATAAAAGTTGAGTTATCCTATGATTACATGTACTATAACAGCAAACAGGATAAAACAGCTTTAAATAATATTGGTGGTGAATACAATCAATTAGACTCGGTTTTAACAAACAATTTTGTAAACACCAAACAAATTAACCGTGCTGGATTAAAGTTTATTTACGAAGTAAAAAAAATACGCTTTACTATTGGTACTAAAGCCCGAAATGTATATGTAAATAATAATAACGTGTTTAGAAACCAACGTATTACACAAAATTTTAATAACGTACTGCCCTTCTCTACCATCCGTTATAAATTTTCTGATAACAAGGCGCTAAACATCAGTTATATTACCAGTTCACAAAACCCTACCATTAGCCAGTTACAGCCGGTGAGAGATAATTCAAATCCAAACTTTATTAATATTGGTAATCCTAATTTATTACCGACATTTACACACGGTGTTAATTTAAATTTTAACTCATGGAAATCGGTAAGCGGCAAATACACATGGCTTGGTTTTTCTTATAGTTATACCAATAACGACATTGTAAATTCATCGAGCTATGATAGCATAGGCAGAACAATATCGCAAGCAGTTAATGTAAATGGAAACTATAATTTAAACGGATATATAGGAACAAGCATTCCGTTTTTTTCTAAAAAATTGGAGTTTGGCCCAAATCTTTGGGCATCATACACTAATAGCAAATCATATATCAACAATTCAGAAAACAATACTCAGGACTTAAGAAGCAGTGTTTCGCTTGATTTAAGGCTAAAACTGGAAGATTTTAATGCCGGAATTTCAGGATATTATTCCTACAACTCTGCCTACTCTTCTTTAAACACAACCAGTAGTACACCTTATTCTTCACAAGGATTATCTGCTAATATCAGTGCCAAACTTCCTAAAAACTTTTTATTGGAAAGTAATGCGGATTACACCATTAATAGCCGACGCAGTAACGGTTACAACATTAATTATTTAGTATGGAATGCTTCTTTTTCAAAAACATTTTTCAAGAAAGAAAATTTTATACTCGGAGTTTTTGCTTATGACCTGTTAAATCAAAATATTAGTGTTGACAGAGATATTAGTAGTAATGTAATTACAGATATAAAAACAAATATCATCTCGCGTTATTTTTTATTAAAAGCCACATTTAAATTCAACAGCAACAAAACAAAAGAAGAAGATGAGTTTTAAAAAAATAATAATTATCGTTTTGTTTACGGTGATATTACCGCAGGTAGTTTTTTCTCAAATCACCTATGGCAAAATTACTTATGAACGCAAAACCAATTTATGGAAAAAATTTAAACATAATGGCGACGTGAAAGAATGGCTAAAGGAAGAAGACAAAAATAAAATAGATATGTTTGAATTATATTTTAATGATTCTCTGTCTGTTTTTAAACCACAAGAAAGTGATTTGGCGGAACGAATGAGTTGGGCTACATCTAAAAATGTGGTGTATCAAAATTATAAAACTAATTATCGCTTAACCGAAAAAAAAATATGGGGAGAAGGATTTACAGTAGTTGATACTGTCAGGCAATTTAATTGGAAAATGACCGATAGTAAACGCTCAATTTGTGGTTACCAATGTCGAAAGGCTATCTGGCAGGCAAACGACAGTACCCGTATTTATGCCTGGTTTTGTTCTGAAATTATTCCATCAATTGGTCCTGAAAGTTTTGTAGGCTTGCCAGGAGCTATATTAGGCTTGGCTACAGAAGATGGCGGTGTAATTTATTTTGCAAAAAGTGTAGAGATAGTCAAGCCCGAAACGACTACCCTTTTACCTAAAAAAACAAAACAAAAAATATATAAAGCAGCGGAATTAAAAGCACAATTGGAAAAAGACTTTGGTAAAGAGAAATGGGGAAAAGCAATGATTTATAATCAATTTGCTATTTGGTAAAAGAACAGGCGAAACCATATTTTGACCTATTCTTTCTAAATTCCGTTTTTTACATTTCTTTTTTTACATTTGTGTAAATGCTTAAAATTAACTTTTACATCATTGGCCTTTTGTTACTTGCTCAGCATTGTTTTGCTCAACTAACTGCTAACGCCGGTCCTGATTTATTGGGTTGCTATAATGGCAGTGTAACCCTTGGAGGGTCGCCAAGTGCTACAGGCGGTACACCACCTTACAAATATTTATGGCAACCTTCAACCTTTTTAAATTCAGCAACGGTTGCTAATCCGGTAGCCAGTGGTTTAAGCTATGATATAACTTATACTTTAACAGTTACCGATTACGATACCACTATTGTATCTAATACCATGTTTATCAATATTGATAAAATTTACACCTTTGGTGCAGGAATTGATACAGGTTACTGTTATGGGCAAATGGGCGGAGTACAAATTGGAGCATCAAACAATAATAATGCATTTCATAATTTTAGCTGGTCACCAACAAATGGATTAAGTAATCCAAATTCTCCAAGACCGGTGGCTTCTCCATCCGTTACAACAGTTTATACACTCACCGTTTCAGACAACCAGTGTCCGGATAATGTATCGATGGTTAGGGTAACCGCTTTTGAGCCTCCATATGTAAACGCCGGACAAGATACCACAATTGATGAGGGGCAAACCATTACCTTAATTGGACAAGGAGCTACAACCTATTGGTGGCAACCCGACTATAACATAAAATACATCACAACATCACAACCCGATGTTTGGCCTATTACCACCGTGGTTTATAACCTCTATTCTGTTGATCAGCATGGATGCTATAACAGCGACGATGTCACCGTAACTGTTAAAAACGGTGATCTTTTGTTTTTTTATAGTGCCTTTACACCAAATGCAGATGGTGATAACGATGTATTTTATATTGGTAATATTGAAAAATACCCCGACAATAATTTAAAAATTTATAACCGTTACGGTAAATTAATTTATAGTGCGACCAATTATAATAATTCGTGGGATGGAACTTATTTAGGAAATCTTTTACCAACAGGCACCTACTTTTACATTTTAAACGATGGTAAAGATACGTTACACAAAGGCTCTGTTACTATTTTGAGGTAGTACTAATTATCCGTTTTATTTGCATTGTATTAAAAAGCAGGATTCATTGTCAATAACTCGTTATTTAATATTTTCATCTTTTTCCATGCCTAATCAAAAAAAATCCTAAGTTTATAGGCTAATTTTTTTGAACGTTGGAAACCGAAGAAACTATATCTACCCGTCAATTATATCCTTATCAGGAAGAGGCTGTA
>JAEUTR010000471.1 GCA_016787365.1 Bacteroidia bacterium | reverse complement strand
TCCATCCATCCGGCAACACCAATTTTTCTGGTCGGAATTCCTGCACAATTAGCAAATAAATGAAACACATCTGTATAGATAGCGCAATCTACTTTGTTTTGTTTTGAGCAAGCTAACTTATACTGGGTTAATGGTGTTTGTTGTTTCATATCACCAAATGGAGAACCTTCCGATGAACCTAGTTGACTTACCAAATAACTGGAAATTAATTTGATTTTTTCGGTTGTAGGTAAAGAATCATTTAGTTTTATATTTTCAGCAATGATTTTTTTAGTTTCCTTCACTTCGTTTTCAGTAATTGAATTTGAAAATTTAGTCCATCTGTCAGTTGGAAATAAAGGATATTCAATTAGCGGAAGAGTAGAATTAACAATAAACGTATAATTGTCTTTTGGTGTATATTCTATCCTAATAATATTTGTTTTAAGACTTTGGTGCTGAATTTCAGAAGTTATAGTATAGCTATTAATACCGGTTTTCAGTTTAATAGTTGGTAATTCAACAGATTTTAAAACGTAAGATTGTCCCTCTGAATTTAAAATGGTCCAATTGGTTTTTTGAGGAACAGGTGAAATATTTAATGTCAGGGAATCTGAACCTTTAAACGCTAATCCTTTTATTTTATATGTTTCTTCCGAAAAATAAAGCTCATTATAGTTTACCGCATCAGTATATAAATAACCATTAAATCGGTTATCATACATGTTTTTATTATAAAAGAAAAGAGCGACTAATGTTACTGTAAACATTAGCATAAACCATTCTTTTATAACAAACCGGTAAAAATTTAGCATATAATTTTATTTAGACAACTATGGAACTTCAACAGCATTTAATAATTCATTAATGATGTGTTCAGTAGTAATGTTTTCCGCTTCCGCTTCGTAAGTCAATCCAATACGGTGACGAAGAACATCTAAACAAACAGCACGAACATCTTCAGGAATAACATATCCTCTACGTTTAATAAATGCATATGCTTTGGCAGCTAATGCTAAATTAATACTGGCACGAGGCGAGCCACCGTAAGAAATTAATGGGGCAAATTTTTCTAATTTATATTCTTTAGGGAAACGTGTAGCAAACACAATATCTACAATATAACGTTCAATTTTTTCGTCCATGTAAACATCCTTCACAACGTTTCTTGCTGCTAAAATATCTTCAGGTTTTAAAACAATATTTGCCTTTGGCATTCCCTGACGAGAAATATTTGCTGCAATTACTTTACGTTCGTCTTCTTTGGTAGGGTAGGTTATTACCACTTTTAACATAAAACGATCCATTTGAGCTTCAGGTAAAGGATAAGTTCCTTCCTGCTCAACAGGATTTTGAGTTGCCAGTACTAAAAACGGATTTGGTAATTTAAATGTTTCGTCTCCAATAGTTACTTGTTTTTCCTGCATAGCTTCCAGTAAAGCCGATTGAACCTTTGCCGGTGCACGGTTAATCTCATCTGCTAAAACAAAATTTGCAAAAATAGGCCCTTTACGAATAGAGAATTGTTCCTGCTTTTGATTGTAAATCATAGTCCCAATCAAATCAGCCGGTAATAAATCCGGTGTAAACTGAATTCGACTGAATTTAGCATCAATACAAGTTGCTAAAGTGTTAATGGCTAATGTTTTCGCTAGTCCTGGCACACCTTCCAATAAAATATGACCATTACTCAACAAGCCAATTAACAGACGTTCAACCATGTGTTTTTGACCTACAATAACTTTATCCATTTCAGACGTTAAAACATCCACAAACGCGCTTTCACGCTGAATGCGCTCATTCAATTCTCTAATATCTACTACCATAAGTGTTTTTGTTTAATACAAGCGTCACAAAGTTAGTAATGGTAAGGGTTGTAGCTATTTTTGGCTTGTTAAAATTTGTTAATCCAAAAGCCAAAAAAATCTTAAAATCCAGACTCTCAAAAAAGCAATTATCGCCATTTGAGATTCAGTTATCTGAATTGTGTAAGCACTAATTGAAACGAGCTTTAGCCAAATTTATTTATATATTATTCAGGGTTTTTGTTTTCAAATTAGGCAGTTTAAGGCCGTTTTTCTATCTTTGTTGGATATAAAACTAATACCATGATTGCAGAAATGAACTTATCAGCCAAAGCCCAACAGTTAATAGATTTAGAAGACAAACACGGAGCGCATAATTATCATCCTTTGCCTGTTGTTTTAGAGAAAGGGCTTGGCGTTCATGTTTGGGATGTGGATGGAAAACAATACTATGATTTCTTGTCTGCTTACAGCGCAGTTAATCAAGGGCATTGTCACCCAAAAATTACTCAAACCTTAATTGAGCAATCACAAAAATTAGCTTTAACGTCTCGTGCGTTTCATAATAATGTCTTAGGCGAATACGAAAAATTTGTAACCGGTATTTTTGGTTATGATAAAGTATTACCAATGAATACCGGAGCAGAGGGTGTTGAAACTGCTTTGAAATTAGCCAGAAAATGGGGTTATGAGAAAAAAGGCGTAGCCGAAAATTCAGCAAAAATTATTGTGTGCGAAGGTAATTTTCATGGAAGAACTATTTCAATTGTTTCAGCTAGTACCGATCCGGATGCTCGCCAGAATTTTGGACCATATACTCCCGGTTATGTAACTATTCCTTACAATAACGTTTCTGCATTAGCAGAAGCTTTAAAAGATAATACAGTTGTTGGTTTTTTAGTAGAGCCAATTCAGGGTGAAGCAGGAGTTTATGTACCACATGATGGTTATTTAAAAACTTGCTCTGAAATGTGTAAAGCAGCCAATGTATTATTTATTGCTGATGAAGTGCAAACAGGAATTGCTCGTACAGGAAAAATGCTAGCTTGCGATCATGAAGATGTAAAACCAGATATGTTAATTTTAGGAAAAGCTTTGTCCGGTGGTATGTATCCGGTATCTGCAGTCTTTGCTAATGATGATATTATTATGTGCATTAAACCTGGTCAGCACGGTTCAACATATGGAGGAAATCCGTTAGGTTGTAAAATTGCCATGACAGCCATGCAAGTAGTGTTAGATGAGAAATTAGCTGAGAATGCAAATACATTAGGTGAATTATTAAGAACAGAACTAAAGGCTATTAAATCGGATAGAATTACAACCGTTAGAGGAAAAGGACTATTAAATGCTATTATCATTAAAGAAAAAGATGGCATTTCAGCATGGGATGTATGTTTGAAATTAGCAGAAAATGGGTTGTTAGCAAAACCTACTCATGGAGATATTATTCGTTTTGCACCACCATTAGTCATTACTAAAGAACAAATCTTAGATTGTGCAGCTATTATCAAAAAAACAATAGAATCTTTCAACTAGATTTTAGTTCGCTTTTAGGGATTGTTTACTAATCATGATTTGATACCTTAAGTTGGTTTATTTTATAATTAGTTTTTTTGCATATTCTATGGTGGAGTCACCCTCACTACTTAAATAGTTTTCAACCAGTACATCGGGTTTAATAGAACCTATATACATTTTTTGATTCCTGTCTTTGCAATACGATTCACATAAATTTAATACAGAGTCATCCGATAATTTGTGACTAGCATTTCCAGTTGAATATCCTGCAGATGGTAAACCCATTAGTAGTGTATTTTCTTTTCCGATAAACGAAATGGTTGTCATTTCTCCGCTACTTGCGGTGTTTGGTCCAACTAAAACAATTATTTTTTTCGGTTTGTTTTTTAATGTATATGGATTTTTAACGGTGTATATTTTAGTGCCGCTAGCCATTGAAGAGCCGTTTTTGTATTCCCAACTGTATTCTCTTTTAAGTTTTGGAGATGTAAAATAACCTAGAACTTCATTTCCAAAAATTGGCCCAAGTCCGGCAATCATTGGATACATATTACCGCCTGTATTATTTCTTAAATCAATTATCCAATAATTTATATGTTGAGTTGAATCAATTGTTTTTATTAAGTATTGGATTTTAGTTGCAAAATCTTCGGCAATAGTTTTATTAATGGATTCAAATCCGGGAACTTCAACATATCCTATAGATTCTCCTAAATAATTCGCTACAGGCTGCTTACCATTCATGTTTTCTGTCTCATTTTTTTTATTAAACTCAGGAGGATAAAACCCAGAATGATTGTCCCCTTTTTTTCTTAATTCAGAAATAAGATAATGTATTGCACTATAACAATCTTGAGTTGTTTGAGCTCCGGAAGCTAGAGCGTATAAATCTTCTTTGGTTTTTATCCAATTCATCGAATCACTAACTATGGAGCCGTTTTTGGCAATTTTTACAGCTTGATCTATAAATTTAATGGCAGTTTTACTAGTTTGCTTAG
>JAEUTR010000460.1 GCA_016787365.1 Bacteroidia bacterium | reverse complement strand
GATAGAATGTGCCCCAAACCACCTGATCTCTTCCTCTTTATTTTTTAAAAACTCATCAATAATAATGCTTAAATTTGCCACGATTATGGCAGATAACACTCAGGAAGAAATGTCGATGCAAATGTCTTTTATGCAACATCTGGATGCATTAAGATGGCACTTGGTACGTAGTGCTATTGCTATTTTTGTTTTTGCCGTTGGATTATTTTGTTTTAACAATTTTTTATTCGACACCGTTATTTTTGGGCCTTTAAAACAGGATTTTATTTCTTACAGAGCCTTGTGTTCTTTAGGTTATAAAATTGGTGCTGGCGACGTGATGTGTATGACAGTTAAAAATCCTCACTTACAAACTTTATCTGCTTCCGAACAATTTTTCACTCATATGTGGATTGCTTTGTTGGGTGGTATTATTATGGCATTTCCTTATGTACTTTATGAAATATGGAAATTCATCAAACCCGCATTAAAAGATACTGAATCAAAACCTGCAAAATGGTTTGTGATAGTTGCATCCATTTTATTTTTAATTGGTATTTTATTTGGCTATTTTTTATTGTTCCCAATGTCATATAATTTCTTAATTAATTATCAATTATCCGACAGCGGTATTGTACAAACCAATAATACATTAGATGATTACATTTCTCTGATATCGACCATGGTTTTAGTATCAGGATTAGTATTTGAATTACCAATTCTTGTATATTTTTTATCTCGTTTGGGACTTCTTACACCTGACTTTATGCGAAAATACCGTAAGTATGCAGTAGTAATTATTTTAATTGCAGCAGCCGTTATTACACCTTCGCCGGATGTAACGTCTCAAATGGTAGTTGCTATTCCAATGTATTTACTATACGAAGTGAGTATCTTTGTAAGTGCATACGTAATTAAAAAACATAAATTACAAGTATAAAATATGTCGAAACAGGTAAAAGAATTTAACGAATATCGTGCAAAAATGAACGATGTTATTTTAGGAAAAGATAACTTAGTGATTAAACGTTTATTCAATTTAGATACACAAACGTATTCGGAAGGTGCTTTAAATGTTAAAACAAAAGAAATGCTTGGATTAGTAGCCAGCATGGTTTTACGTTGCGACGATTGTATTAAATATCATTTAGAAAAATGCCATGAACAAGGTTGCTCTACGGAAGAGATTTATGAAATTTTTGCCGTAGCAAACATTGTTGGCGGAACCATTGTAATACCTCACACACGTCGTGGTGCTGAGTTTTGGGAAGAACTTTTAAAACAATAACTTCTGTTATTTAGTTATTATGTTTTAACTACCTATTTAGTTAATACGGTGTAAATTGATATCTTTTGGAGGATTAATAATCATCGGAAATTTCTCAATTTTTACCGAACTACTATCTAAGCCGAAAGCTTTTGCCTCACTTAAACTGAAACGTTTCAAGAAGAAATAGGCATTTAAAATGATCTTTTCAAATAAAGGCAACTCGTTTTCGTAAGACAAGAATTTTTCAATTACCACAAATTTAAAATCACCGATAATATTGTTTTTGTTTAAGGATTCATAACGACTGGTAATATCTACTTCTTTATTTTTAACTAAATCCTCTACTACTTTTCTAAACATTAAGTTAACTCTTGGTGCTACTCTAAATCCTAATCTGAAATCTACACGGATAATATCATCTGCTGCCACATGCGTTACTTTATAGTCCATACGGTATGGTTCATCCATAACATCTACATGTACAAACCAATAGATATCAGCACGTTTAGGGCGTTTTTGTAAAATAGAATAAATTACTTTTGATTCAATTTCTTCCGGATTATTAGCGCCTGTCATATACACTAAGTGAGTGGCATATTTAGGAATAGATTCGTCATTACTTAAATCCACTAATTTTTGTTGATGATCAGCCAACTTAACAACATCGGCATAACGGTTACGGATTTTCTTAGCTAAAAACCAAATCGCCATAACCGACATTAATACAGAAGCTATTACTAAGGTAATCCAACCGCCGTGTGAAAATTTACTCAAATTGGCTGCCATAAAAGCAAACTCAATTAAAAGATAAAGTGTGATTATAAAATATATAAAAAACTGATTATAACGCTTCATATGTAAATAAAAATTCAATAAAGTTGTTGTCATCAACATACATAATACAATGGCTAAACCATACGCAGCCTCCATGTTAATAGATTCTCTAAAGTATAAAACCACACCTATACAACCTGCCAGTAACAACCAGTTAATTGATGGTATATATAATTGCCCTTTCATTTCTGATGGATATTTTACTTCAACTTTTGGCCATAAGTTTAAACGCATAGCCTCATTAATTAAACTGAAAGATCCACTAATTAAAGCTTGAGAAGCAATTACCGCAGCCATAGTTGCAATGACAATCCCATATGGTAAAAAACTTTCGGGCATAATTGCGTAAAAAGGGTTGCTTGACTTAAATGAATCTAACGTCTGACCTTGATGAGCAATTAAAAATGCTCCTTGTCCAAAATAATTTAATACTAATGTCGTTTTTACAAAAATCCATGAAATACGAATATTTTGTTTACCACAATGTCCTAAATCCGAATACAATGCTTCAGCTCCAGTTGTACAAAGAAAAACTGCTCCTAAAATTAAATACCCTGACGGATGTATTTGTAACAAATGATACGCATAATATGGATTTAATGAACTTAATACACCCCAATTACTTGTCATCTGATATACACCAAGTATTCCCAGCATTAAGAACCACATCATCATCATTGGACCAAAAAATTTCCCAATAAAACTTGTTCCAAATTGTTGAATAAAAAATAATGCACATAATATACCAACAACAATTGGTACAGTATTTAAGTCTGAATTGTAAACCTTTAACCCTTCAATTGCAGATGACACTGAAATGGGAGGAGTAATAATACCATCAGCTAATAAAGCACTACCTCCAATAATGGCCGGCACTAACAACCACTTAAATTTGGTACGCTTCACCAATGTATATAAAGAGAAAATTCCTCCTTCACCTTTATTATCGGCCCTTAAAGTTAATATAACATATTTAATTGTTGTTTGAAGGGTTAAAGTCCAGAAAATACAAGAAATTCCCCCCTTTACAATATCAGCATCTATGGGTCCTTTTCCTATAATGGCACTCATTACGTAAAGAGGCGAAGTACCAATATCTCCATAAATAATTCCTAATGTAACAATAAGTCCTGCAAGAGTTACCCTGCTGGGTGTGCCATGATTATGAGAGCTCATTTAAATATAGTTGTTAAAGAATTGTAAAATTACTACTATTCCTAATGCTAAAACGTTTTTTAGACGAATATTTATAAAATAAAGAGCGTTAAAAATTTGGCTTTTTCATTCAAAAACTGTTTACTTGCAAAATTGGAATTTTACCGATTTTTTTTAAATATTTTCGCTATCTTTATTTACTGTATTTAGTCATAATTGCCTATGAAATTCAACGTTTATATTTTTTTATTTATACTGTCGGTAACATTTACTTACTCTCAAAACGGAACTTCCCGTAAATATTTTAATCATACTAAAAAAGCTACTGTTAATTTCGCAAATATTCATCAGGATTTTAGTCCGGCTCTTTTAGTTAGAGAGATGCCAAATCCCGGATCAAAAAAAACCGAGTACTATTATTACCCAAAGACTGAACAAAACAGCAAACAAAATCAAAAAACACAAACTACTCTATCGGATTTAAACTTAGGTACTAACTTTTTTGCAAATCCTTTTAGCGCAAGTACACCAACAGATAACGATATTGCTATTTCAGATTCAGGAATTATTGTATCTGTAATTAATACAAGTATTTTGGTTTATAACACCAAAACATCCACCGCCAGTCCCGTAAAATCTTTGTCTGCATTTACAGCTCCGGTAAATAACAGGAATCAGGAATTTGACCCAAAAGTAATGTACGATCCTAAAGCAGATAAATTTGTATTAATGTGTCCGGTTGGTTTTGTAGATTCTACCAGTAAAATTATTGTTGGCTTTTCGCAAACAAATGATCCTAATGGCAACTGGAATTTATATACTCTTCCGGGAAATCCTCTAAATAATAACCTTTGGTCTGATTATCCAATGATATCTATGACGGAAAAAGAATTGTTTTTAAGCATCAATCTTTTATACAATGATAGTTCATGGCAAACGGGCTTTGTAGAAACAGTCATCTGGCAAATGAAAAAAGATAGTGGTTATGCCGGATTACCTTTAGGTTCATACCTTCATCATGATATAAAATTCAATGGGAAAGCTATTCGTAATTTATGTCCGGCAAAAGGAGGAAGCAAATTATATACTCCTAACATGTTTTTTGTATCGAACAGGAACTTAGCTTCGCAAAATGATACTGTGTTTTTAGTAGAAGTTACAGATACCATTGGCGCACCAACTAACACCGTAATAACAAAAGCATTAATTACAAATCAACCATACTATTTTCCTCCTAATGGCCGACAGTCGGTAGCCTCGCAAAGTTTGGCCACAAACGATTGCAGAACACTTGGCGCATTTTATGAAAATAATAAAATCCAATATGTACATAATACCAATAACCCACTTAATAATCATGTTACGGTTTATTACGGAGTAATTGATAATCCTCAAAATAGTGCTCCAACGGCAACCGGTTATATTATTAATAATGATACCGTTGATTTTGCGTATCCAAATATTTCATATGCCGGATTAAATAATACCGATAATATGTCCATTATTTCTTTCGATCATTCCTCTAATAAAATATTTCCTGGCATTTCTGCAATTAAAGCAGACGGTAGCGGAAATTTTTCGAATGTGCTTCGGATTAAAAATGGCGTTGCTTATGTAAATATTCTTTCAGGTAATTTAGAGCGATGGGGAGATTATTCAGGATCGCAACTACAGTATAATAAACCGGGTGAAATTTGGATGAGTGGTTACTATGGCTATAATGTTGGATCTTCGGGTATCAATAAAAACAAACATGGCGCATGGGTTGCACAATTAACTGTAAATCCAAGTATTCCTACGGCTTTGACAAATGAAAATAAAACCTCAGAGGTTGTACCACTCATATTTCCAAATCCGGCGCAGGATTTGTTTAATGTAGATATTCATTTATCTCAACCGGAGTATTTAAGTTTTGAATTGTATGATGCAACGGGAAAATTAGTTGATGTCCTATTAAGAGACTGGGTAAAAACAAAAGACAATACGTTTAATTTTAGCTTAAGAGATGTTAGCAAAGGCATTTACTTTTTAAAAATAACAGGTAAAAGTACTTCTGTTACCAAAAAAATTATAAAACAATAGATACTTATTTATCATACCATGCTAAAGTATAAATATTACATATTACTGGTCATTTGTCTTGGTTTTTTTACCAATGCCAATGCCACGCACAACCGTGCCGGAGAAATTACCTATAAATGGTTGTATGGTTATACGTACCAGATTAAGGTAACCACTTATACTAACATTTATGGTTCTAATTTAGCGGATAGATGTGAGGATACTGTTTATTTTGGAGATGGAACAAGAGCCGTTGTTTTTAGAAGTAACGGAGGATCCAGTTTATGTTCTCCTCCTGCAAAAGATGGCGTGGCCATTAATGCTAAAATAAAACTTAACGAATATGTAACAACTCACACCTATGCAGGCCCCGGTAATTACAAAATAAGTATGGAAGACCCTAACCGAAACGCCGGTGTTATTAATATTCCAAATTCCGTTAATCAGGTGTTTTATATCGAATCTTTTTTAGTAATTCCTTTTTTTGGTTCAGGAAAAAATGATTCCCCTGTTCTAACTTTTCCACCCATTGACGATGCCTGTGTTGGAAAATGTTTTTTACATAATCCTGGCGCTTATGATTTGGAAGGTGATAGTATATCTTATGAACTTACCGTCTGTCGAGGTAATGATGGAATACCAATACCGGGATACTCATATCCATCTACCGGCGGAGGCACCTATAATGTAAATGCCACCTCCGGAACGTTAACCTGGTGTACTCCACAAATGCAAGGAGAATATAATTTAGCGATGATTATTAGGGAATGGAGAAAAGACGATGCAGGAAAATATTTTTTAATAGGTTATATTTTAAGGGACTTACAGGTAACTGTTGGTTCTTGCAGTAATAATCAACCAACCATAAAACCAATAACAGACACTTGTGTTTTAGCCGGCGGCACCATCACAAAAATAATTACAGCTACGGATCCTGATTTAGATGTATTAACTTTGGAAGCCAATGGTGGACCTTTTGGAGTTACTCCTCCTATTGCAACATTTGCCTCTGTCCCGGGATTAACTCCTGTAAACGGGACTTTTAAATGGACAACATCCTGTTCGCATATCAGAAAGGCACCTTACCAGGTTACTATAAAAGTAAGCGACAATGACCCAACCGTTAGTTTGGTTGATTTTAAAACATTTAACATAAGAGTTGTACCT
>JAEUTR010000457.1 GCA_016787365.1 Bacteroidia bacterium | reverse complement strand
AGGTCCAAGCATTTATGCTTCAAAAAATGCAGGCCAAGCGGGAATAGCAGCAAGATTTGACATATTAAATACGACAAATACTGCTGATGCTGTTTTTTCTAAAACAGAAGGATCAGGAGCGGCATTGCATGCTGTATCATCAGCAACCAATAATTCTTCTGCACTTGCCTTACTTGTAGAAAATGGACATATAGCAACTTCCGGCGCACAGCCATCTATAGCCGTTTCAACAGCATCTTTAACAGCTTTTTCTTTATCTGGTAATTCAACCGATGTAGCCGGTGTTATTAATTTTTCAAATTTTTCGGGAGGAACAATTCCGGCGGGTTCTGTAATTGTAACAATTACTTTTAGTAAGCCGTATTCTGCAACTCCGGTGGTGATTTTAACTGCAGCTAATTTGCAAGCCGGTGGTGATGCTGTATACGTTTCAGGAGTTACCACAGCAGGGTTTGAGTTACGTTATAATTCAAATATGGCAATTGGAGGTAGGGTTTTTAATTATATGGTCATTGAAACAAAATAAATTTAACTATAATTCAAAATGAAGACTATTTTTATTGGTTTATTTTACGGTTGTAGTTTAAGTTATTTTGCACAAACGGTTACTCCATCTGTTATTCATATATCTGGAGGAGGAGGAACTGTAGGTGCAACCGGAGTAGAAGTATATTATAATATTGGCGAACCAATAATTTCAACCGTTAACAATACTAATTATGCAATTACACAGGGTTTTTTACAACCTGAAATTGTTGGCGAATTTGATTTAAGTGTAACTCCTTTATTTCAAAATGAAAGCTGTTTAAATAAAAAAGATGGTCTTATTTCAATGGCATTAAATTCAGCTCCGAGTAGCGCATTACAAATTTTATACATTTGGTCTCCGGCTTTTGTCTGCCCTAGTCAAAATTGCGCGGGTGTTAATAATCTTTCACCTGGTACATATAGTGTTACTATTAGAGCTATGAACTCGGCTAATGTAGCCATTGATTCGGTTTTATATAATTATACTATTGCAGCAAGCACTGAGCCTTGTCAAATAACTGTTTATAATGGTTTTACTCCTGATGGAGATGGATTAAATGATCATTGGATTATTGAGAATATTGAAAATTTTCCAATTAATACCGTAACAATATTTAATAGATGGGGAAATATTATATGGAGTACAAAAAATTATGATAATTCTTCAAATGTTTGGAATGGTCAAAATCAAAATGGAATGATACTACCTAGCGGAACGTATTTTTATATCATAGAAATTGATAACGGAAGTGCAGTCAAAAAAGGTTGGGTTGAATTAACTGGTAAATAAAATGAATATAATTTAACAGTATTAAAAAAATGATGAGAAAAATATTATTCATATTTAGTTGCGTTGTTGCATTATCTGTTTTTGCTCAACAAGATCCACAATACAGTCAGTATCAATTTAATCAAATGGTTATTAATCCTGCTTATGCAGGAAGTAAAGATGCTTTAAGTGCGGTGCTGGATATTAGAAAACAATGGAGTGGCTTTGATGGAGCGCCTTCAACACAATCATTTAGTTTCCATGGGCCATTAAAGAAAAAAAGAATAGGTTTAGGTTTAAGTGCTTATAATGATATAATTGGTCCTAAAAGAGTTACAGCTGCTTATGGTAATATCTCATATATACTACCAATTAACAATAAACTAAAATTATCTTTTGGTCTTAGGGCAGGGGTTGTAAATTATGTATTTGACTTTAATAAAATGAA